>JBFHIF010000011.1:0-12376 GCA_041596595.1 Erythrobacter sp.
GGCGTATTTCCGTAAAGCGGATCTCCTATTAGCGCATGGCCAATTGACGCGCAGTGAACACGGACCTGGTGCGTCCTCCCGGTCTCGAGCCGACATTCCAGCACGGCGGCGTGAGCAAGCCGTTCGAGCACGCTATAATGCGTTATGGCGTGCTTCCCGCGCGAGGAATTCTTGTCCAGCACCGCCATTTTCTTTCGATTGGTATCGCTGCGTCCGATCCGCCCCTCGATTCGCCCCTTGGACGGGGTTGGATGACCGCCGCAGACCGCGATATACCTGCGGTGAACCGAGTGTTCGGCAAATTGCGCGGCGAGCCCTTCATGCGCGGCATCGGACTTTGCGACCACCAACAGGCCTGACGTGTCCTTGTCGATTCGGTGGACGATCCCGGGCCGCGCTACGCCCCCGATCCCCGACAAGGCGCCCCTGCAATGGTGGAGCAGGGCGTTGACCAGCGTGCCCTCGCGATTGCCTGCCGCCGGATGGACAACCATTCCCGCGGGCTTGTCCACCACAACCAGATGCTCGTCCTCGAATGCGATGGTCAGCGGGATGTCCTCGGGCTGTGCTTCGGGCTGGGAGGCTGCGGGAACGGTAATGCGGAACTGTGCCCCTGGCGCAGGCTTTGCGCTGGGCGAGGACGCGCGCTCTCCATCGACCTCGACCCGACCTTGCGCGATCAGCGCCTGCACACGTGCACGGCTCATCCCGCTCGCCTCGGCCAGCGCCTTGTCGAGCCGCGCAGGGGCGGCAAGCGTGCCGGTGATGATTTCGTGATCCGCCATGCTAAGGGCAATGCGGGATGAAACTGACCGTGACAAGACAGGCGCTCGACGCGATGCGCAAGGCCGAACGCATGGCCTTTCCTCACGAGGCCTGCGGGATATTGCTGGGCGACAAGGACGCGATCACCGACTTCTTGAAAACAGACAATCTCCATCCTTCGCCCGAAAGCCATTTCGAAATCGATCCGCAGGCGCTGATCGATGCCCACCGATGCGCGCGCGAGGGTGGCCCAAAGGTAATCGGCTATTTTCACTCGCATCCCTCGGGCGAGCCGCGCCCTTCGCGCACCGACCGCGAAATGGCGGCTGGCGACGGCCGCGTCTGGGCGATCGCGGCGAGCGGAAGGGTCGAATTCTGGCGCGACGAGCCCGATGGCTTCGCGGCGCTTTCCTGCGAACCGTCCAGCCGCTAGTCTGTGCGCGTTCGGTCGCGCTTGCGCCTCGTTTCCACGGCTTTGCTGATGCAAGTTTGCGGGCGGGGTGTATGGGCGGCATTTCTTCGCCTAGAACCTTGGTTTCAATTGTCTCATCCGGTAGGAACAAGACCACTCCATGACTTCGCAAACCGACCTTGCCGCGATGCTGTGTTCGCGCCTTTGCCATGACATGCTGTCTCCCGTCGGGGCACTTTCGAACGGCCTTGAACTGCTCGCCGATGAGAAAGACCCCGAAATGCGCGCGCGCTGCGTCGAATTGCTCGAACAGAGCGCGAGCATCAGCACCGCCAAGCTCAAGTTTTTTCGCCTCGCCTTTGGCGCTGCGGGGGGCTTTGGCGACAATGTCCCGGTCGAGGAAGCGCAGGAAGTGATCGGCGCGCTCGCGCCTGAGACAAAGCGCGTGCAGATCAACTGGGCGATGGCCGAAGACAGCCTGCCCAAGCCCGCTGTAAAGGTGCTCCTCAACCTCGCTCAGATCGCGCTCGATACGCTGGTGCGAGGCGGGACGCTGGATATCGGCGCGGAGAAACGCGATGGCAATGTCGAGATCGTGGCGCGGTCAACCGGTCCGAAAATCGCATTCGACGAAACGATCGGCCGGGCCTTGCAGGGTGAACTTTCTCCCAGCGAGATTTCGAGCCGCACGGCGGCTGCCCACATGATCGCGCTGCTTGCCGAAGAACTCGGGGGCGGCCTGCAATACGCGCTGTCTTCCGATGCGCTGGTTCTGGGCGCGGTGATCCCCGAACCCGAAGGCATGATCGGATGAGCGGCGACGCCTCGTCCGACTGGGCCGACATGGAAGTCGGCGAACTGGTCCACGCGGTTGTGCGCTCGCCCAATTTCGACGACCGGCGGCTGCCGATCACGATGCTGGTGCTCCACTATACCGAGATGAAGCCAGTCGAGGCGGCGCTTGGGAAACTGATCAACCCCGATGCCAAGGTCTCGGCGCATTACCTCATCAGCGAGGAAGGCGTCGTGACTCAGCTGGTGTCCGAGGAAAAACGCGCCTGGCACGCGGGCCGCGCCTATTGGCGCGGGATCAAGGACGTCAATTCGGCAAGCATCGGTATCGAGCTCGATCACCCGGGGCATGAGGGCGGATATCGTGAATTTTCCGAGGCGCAGTTCGAGGCGCTGGTCCCGCTCGTGGCGCGGATCGTCAAGGATCACGACATTCCGCGCACGAACGTTGTCGGCCATTCGGATGTCGCGCCCATGCGAAAGATCGATCCGGGCGAACTGTTCCCGTGGGATCGGCTGGCCGATTACGGCCTGTGCCTTGCGCGGCCCGAGAAGATCGAACCGAGCGACCCGTTTCCCAACGAGGGGGCCTTCATCCTCGCGCTCGAACGGTTCGGCTACGACATCACCGAGGGACGCAAGGCGATCGAGGCGTTCGAACGGCGCTGGCGGCCCGAAAGGATTACGGGGCGGCCCGATGCCCAGCTTCACGCGATTCTGTGGCAATTGCTGCTCGACCGCGACCGGGGCGATGCGCGCTGAGCCGGGCACGGCTCATCTTCCATACATTTGCGCACTGGTATAAGGGCGGTTGTATCAGGGGGCCGAGGCGGCCGCGGGCGCTTGCGTCCGAGGAAAGTCCGGGCTCCACGAAACAAAGGTGGCGGGTAACGCCCGCCGGCCCTCGCAAGAGGGTCAGGGAAAGTGCCACAGAGAGCAGTCCGCCGATGGATCGCAATGCGATCACAGGCAAGGGTGAAAGGGTGCGGCAAGAGCGCACCGGGACGCTGGCAACAGGGTCCGCATGGCAAACCCCACCTGGAGCAAGGCCAAATAGGGGCCTCGCGCCCGGTCCATGACCGGGCAGGAGCGTTTCGTTCCAGGAGGTCCGGGTTGGCTGCTTGAGCCATCCGGCAACGGGTGGCCTAGATGAATGGTCGCCGCCGCGGCGCTGGTCCAAGTGATACCGGCTGCGGGACAGAACCCGGCTTATGACGCCCCCTGATACCTCATTTCACACGTGGTGCACGCGATGTCCGGCCCGGTTCAGTCCTCTGTGTCGGGATGGACGATGCCGATCGAGCCGTCCTCGTCTCTTTTCGCCTGGATGACCCTGCGATCTTCACCCTCGAGCACGAGCGCGGTCAGCAAGCCCGAACGGAACGCGCCGGTATCGATCCCGATCCGGTTGCCGCAATCCATCACCTTGTCGAAGATCGTGTGGCCGTGCACCACGACCTTTGAAAGCGGACCTTGGTGGTTGAGAAACCGATCGCGGATCCACAACATGTCGCTGCGTTTCTGCTCCTCGAGCGGGAGCGAAGGGTCGATCCCGGCATGGACGAACGCATAGTCGCCCGCGACGATGATCTCCTCGAACGAAGCGACGTAATCGCGCACGTCCTGCGGCACCAGCTCGGGCAGGAGTTCGTGCATCTCCTCGACGCTCATCTTGTTGAACTGGTCCTTAGACAGCCCGAAGCTCAACAAGGTCTCGCGGCCACCATGCTTGAGGAAGTGGCGCAGAATGCTGGGCTTCTCGAAGGCCTGGAGAAACATTTCCTCGTGATTGCCGGCCAGCACGCGAACCTCGCGGGTCGTCTGCCATTCGCGGGTGCGCGCGATCACGCCGGCGCTGTCGGGCCCGCGGTCGACGAGGTCACCCAGCAATATCGCGTGGCTTTCGGCCGGACGGCTACTGGCATCGTCCTTCTCTATCTCGGCGATCAGCGGTTCGTAGAGATCGAGCCGGCCGTGAATATCGCCGATCACGTAATAGCGGGTCCCTGCCGGAACCGATGGCCGTCGCCGCTCGGGGGCGGGGGCAAAAAGCTTGGTCAGGGTGTTCAACATTGCTCGAATATTCGCAAAGGTCTGTGCTGTCGGTCGCGATTGGATGATCTTGCGGCTGCGAAAGCGCTCAATGCGCGCCAATAGCCCTGTCGCAGCTTAACCGCAAATGAGTATGGTAGTTCCCCTGAAGGCAGGAGTGGTGCGAAAACCACACAATTGAACCGGCCATTGCGGCGGTGCGGCATTTTTCCTTGTGCAGTGCGGCATAAACGTGCAGGTTTGTTTCGCATTCGGCAGAGATCGCGCACGAAAAGCGTGGCCGTCGGATGTGCAGGTGGGACGAAGCAACAACACAAACAAGGAAGTTGTCATGCTCACGTCCATTCGCGGTTTAACCGCCGCAACCCTTTCAGCGGGTGCCATCCTCTCGGCGACCCCTGCTTTCGCTTCTCAGGCCGATGCCGAGGCGATCGGCAATACCGCCGACACCGCAATCGCGACCGAATCGGAAACCTCCTCCCTCGACGAAACCGCTACAATGCGGCTTTCCGAAGGCGCGGCGACCAGCCTTCGTGTCCACGCTCCGCTTGATCCCGGCGCATCGAGCCATCTGCAGGGCGGCGACGATGAGGCTGCTGGCTCGCCGGTATCCTTCTCGGCCAACATCGCCTTCGCGAGCGAATATCGCTTTCGCGGTGTCGCGCTGACCGATGGCGAGTTTGCCGTGCAGGGCGGGTTCGATCTTGCCCACGACAGCGGCCTTTATGTCGGCACCTGGGCTTCGAACCTCGATGAAACCACGGTGGGTTACGGCTCGGCCGAGCTCGACCTTTACGGCGGGTGGAGCGGAGCGCTGACTGAAGGCGTATCAGCCGATGTCGGGGCAATCATGTATCTCTATCCCGACGCGGGGCCAGGTGATTTCGATTATGTCGAATTCTACGGTTCGCTCACCTTCGGGCTCGGACCGGCGGAACTGACCGGTGGGATCGCCTATGCCCCGGACCAGGATTCGCTCGGCGGCACCGACAATTTCTACATCTATTCCGATGTCGGCGTGGGTATCCCGAACAGCCCGATCACCTTGAACGGCCATATCGGATATACCGACGGCTTCCTCACCTTCACCAATGACAGCAAGGCGGTGGACTGGTCGATCGGCGCCGACGTGGCGCTCGGTCCGGCAACGCTCAGCGCCGCCTATGTCGGCGTCGAAGGCGACGCTCTGGTCGATCCGGGCCGGGTCTTCACCGATGACGCATTCGTGGTGACATTGAGCGCCAGCTTCTGAGCAGGCGATTTCGCAGGAGAGGGCGCGGATCATAGGGTCCGCGCCCGTTCCCTGTCAGTCGAGGCTGAAATTGACGGTGGTCACGACCCGGACTTTCTTGAACGGGCTATCCGACTGGCCCCACCCGCCCGAATCGCCATCGCGCGCATCGATCGAGAAATAGCCCTGGGTCGCATCCTTGATCGCGCCCACGCTCGCGCCCGAATCCTCGGCGAATTGCTGCGCCGCGGCGCGGGCATCGCGCGTCGCCTCGGCCACCATTTCGGGCTTGATGTCGTTGAGCCTCGTGAAAGTGTAGCTCATCGCCGAGCCTTCTTCGAGAAACACGCCGCGTCCGACGAGATCGAACTGGCGTGCGACCGCGCGCCTCGCGCGCTCGATGTCATTGGTCCGCAGAGCCAGCCTCTGGCGGACCGTGTAGGTAATGATCCCGTCAGTGGTATAGCTCGAGACGTTTGCCCCGGTCGGCTCGAGCGCGTCCTTCGGAAACCCGAGTTCGGAAAAGAAACTCTCGATCGCGGAAGTGTCGCTGCGGATCTTGGACTGCGCCTCGGCAAGACTAGTGGAACTCGCCGCATAGCTGATCGTCCAGGTTGCGAGATCGGCGGTCACATCGCGCTCGGCAAGCCCGCGCACGGTCACCGATCTTTCGGCCTCCTTGGCGCGCAGCAAACCGTCGCCCAGCAGATAGCCGCCCAGCATCATCCCCAGAGCCGCGATCGCGGCGGTGCCGAACCAGCGCCCGGTGGTCGCGCTCAATTGGCGCTTGCGCGGGGGAGGGTGGTCCCCCATTTCGGCTGCCGTGTCGTTCGTATCGCTCATCACCTGCACTCCTTCCCCGCATTATCCTGCGACGAGTTGTGCAAGAGAAGCGATGAACCGAGTTTGAATGGTCTCAGAGAAGGTCTGTCATGGTGAAATATCTCCACTCGATGCTGCGGGTGACCGACCCCGAGGCAACGATCGCGTTCTTCAATCTCATCGGGCTCGAGGAAGTGCGGCGGTTCGACGTCGAGGCGGGGCGCTTCACGCTCATCTTCCTCGCGGCTCCGGGGCAGGAAGGTATTGCCGAGGTCGAACTGACCTATAACTGGCCCCCCAAGGACGGCAGCGCGCCCGAAGCCTATGACGGCGGTCGCAATTTCGGCCACCTCGCCTATCGCGTGGAGAACATCTACGAGACCTGCGAGCGCCTGATGAAGGCGGGCCACATCATTCACCGGCCGCCGCGCGATGGCCACATGGCGTTCGTAAAGACCCCCGACGGCATCTCGGTCGAGCTGTTGCAGGACGGCTATCTCGACCCGGTCGAACCCTGGGCAAGCATGGAAAACACCGGCAGCTGGTAAGCGCGATCCGCGTTGCGGGCGCTATACCTAGCGAAGCGGATCGTCCGGGTAGGGATCGATCGGATCGGTCCCGATGTCGTCGCATTCCTCTTCCGGATGCGTCGTGGTCATCCGCAACACGACATAGCCGAGCAGTGCCGAGATCACCGATCCGGTCAGGATACCGATCTTGGCCTCCTCGATCAGCAAGGGCTGCTGCGGGAAGGCGAGACCGCCGATGAACAGGCTCATGGTAAAGCCGATGCCGCACAGGATCGAAACGCCCCATATCTCCATCCAGCTGGCATTCGCGGGACGCGCCGCGAACCCGACCCGGTCGGAAAGGAACACGATCGAAAAGATGCCAAGCTGCTTGCCCAGAACCAGCCCCGCGGCAATCGCGATCGGCAGCGGGTCGAGCAGCGCTTCGGGCCCGATCTCCGACAGCGACACCCCGGCATTGGCAAAACCGAAGACCGGGACCACGAGATAGGCGCTCCACGGCGCGAGAGTGTGTTCGAGCCGCTCGAGCATCGAGTTGCCATCGGGTCGGCGCAGCGGGATCGTCAGTGCGGCGAGGACACCGGCAATGGTCGCGTGAACCCCAGTATTGAGCACGCAATACCACAGCACCACTGCCAGCAGGATATACGGCCAGAACAGCGCCACCCGCATCCGGTTGAGCCCGATCATCAGCCCGAAAACTACCGCCGCCGCAAGCAGCCAGACCAGCTTGATCGTGGGGGTATAGAACAGCGCGATGACCATGACCGCGCCGATATCGTCGACGATCGCGACGGTGAGAAGGAACAGCCGGAGCGAGGAGGGAACGCGATTTCCGAGCAGCCCGAGCACGCCCATCGCAAAGGCGATGTCGGTCGCCGCCGGGATCGCCCAGCCGCTCGAATAGGCACCGCCGCCCGATACGCCCATGTAAACCAGCGCGGGGACCGCCATGCCGGCGGCGGCGGCGAGCATGGGCAGGCGCCTTGCTGCCGGATCGGCAAGCGATCCAGAGATCATCTCGCGTTTTACTTCGAGGCCGACCACGAAGAAGAACACCGCCATCAGCGCGTCGTTGATCCACAGGTGCAGGTCATAAAGCTTGGCGATCGGTGTCCAGCGCAATTCGCCATAGAACAGCTGCTTGTATTCGGCAGCGAAGGGCGAATTGGCGGCGATCATCGCGGCCGCCGCGACGACGATCAGCAGGACCCCGGCCGAGGCGTCACTGACAAACAGGGCGCGCACGGGCGCGAAAATGCGACGGATCGGGCGCTTTCTGAAGGAGGGGCGCGTATCTTGATTATCGGATTGCGACATTTGCGGCTCTCTTTGAGAAATCTCGCGACGGTTGCAAGGGCTATCGGGGCGCGTTAGGCTGATTTTCTTGCAAGGGTTGGGGGTCGCCTTGGCATTCTGGGCAATGGATTTCTGGCAATGGCTTGCGCTGCTTCAGCGTGAATTGCTGTTGTTTGCAGGTATTTTCTTTCTTCTGGGCGCGATTGACGATCTCGCGATCGACTTTTCCTGGATATGGCTCAAGCTCACGGGGCGAGTTCGGACACCCGTCATCGACCGGGGCGAATTCCAGCGCGCAAGGCTCAGCGGTGCACCCGCCGTGCTGATTCCCGCATGGCACGAAGCCGAAGTGATCGGAGACACGATCGCGCACGCTCTCGGCAGCTGGCCGCAGGAAAGCCTGCGCCTCTATGTCGGCTGCTACCGCAACGATCCCGCGACCATCGCCGCCGCCATCGCCGCGGCGAACCAGGACGCGCGGCTGCGTATCGTGATCCACGAACGCGATGGCCCCAGCACCAAGGCCGATTGTCTCAACCGGTTGTACGAGGCAATGCGCGATGACGAGGCGCGAACCGGGCATCGGTTTGCAATGGCGGTGTTCCACGATGCCGAAGATCTCGTCGATCCAGCCGGGCTGGCGCTGCTCGACCGTGCGATCGCATCCGGAGCCGATTTCGCCCAGCTTCCCGTCGAACCCCTGCCGCAGGCGGATAGCCGCTGGATCGGAAGCCATTATTGCGAAGAGTTTGCCGAATCGCACGCCAAGGGCCTGGTTGTCCGCGATGCCTTTTCCGCCGGGATACCCGCAGCCGGTGTCGGATGCGCGGTGGCGCGCGATACGATCGATCGGCTGTGCGAACGGCGCCCCAGCCGCCTTCCCTTCGAGGCGGGCTCGCTGACCGAGGATTACGAACTGGGCCTCACTATCGCCGAGGCAGGCGGTCGCGGCCGCTTCCTGCGGGCGCGTGGCCATGACGGCCTTTTGATCGCAACCAGAGCCTATTTCCCCTCCACGATCGACGCGGTGGTGCGCCAGAAGACCCGCTGGGTTCACGGCATCGCGCTGCAAGGGTGGGACCGGATCGGCTGGGCCGGTGGCCCGGTCGAGCGCTGGATGCGCGCGCGCGATCGCCGCGGGCCGATGACCGCGCTGCTTTTGCTGGTCGGCTATAGTCTGATCGCTCTTACCGCGCTCAGCTGGACCGCCATCGGTCTCGGCTATGGCGAGCCGGTCAAGCTGACGCCAATGCTCGAATTCCTTCTGATCGCCAATCTCCTGGCGTTCCTGTGGCGAGCCGCTTTCCGGTTCGCCTTCACCACGCGAGAGCACGGCTGGAGCGAAGGGCTGCGGGCAATGCTGCGGATTCCGATCACGAATATCATCGCGATCATGGCCGGGCGGCGCGCAGTGTTCGCCTATGCGCGGACCCTGCTGGGCGGAGCGGTAATCTGGGAAAAGACCGATCATCGGCACCATCCCGCACGGCTCGCGGGCAGCGCGGCGGTGGCGCGGTGAGCGCGGCCGAGCCGAGGCGCGCGCGCGGCGCACCGCTGATCATGATCGCGGTGGTGCTCGCCGCGTGGACGGGGGGCCGTGCCCTGACCTGGGAAAACCCGTTTCCCGCCGAGCTTCCGGCCGCAATCGACCCGGCCGCGATGTTTGCCTATGGCGCGACTCCCGCCACAGGCGGCACGGTCAACGCTCTGTCTCACAAGATTGCGGGGCAGTCCGCACACTCTGCCATCACACCCGGCTCGCCAAGCAACGAACTGGAAGCCCCTGCCCGACTGCTGCGCCTGGCTTCGCTGGCTGACGATGCAGCGTCGACGCGCAATGCTTCCGACGCGGCCCGCGTCGACCCGGCGATCGCGCTCGCGCACAACCTGTTGTGGCTGCAATCGCTGGGTGCGAAGTTCCCTCCCGGCGATCCGCGCGGACCGGCGCTCGCCGCGTTCGAAGCGCCTTTGCTGGACGAAGGCTATTCGCCGACCACGCCGATTGAAGAGCCCGCACCCGCACGCGGCGATCGGTGGTCGTTCGATATGTGGGGGTTCTGGCGCGAAGGGTCCGATGCGACCGCGATCTCGCAGGGCCGCGTCCCGATCTACGGCGCGAGCCAGGTGGGTGCGAGACTGGCTTACCGGCTTGCCCCGTCGTCGCGCCGCGATCCGCAGGCCTATCTTCGCGGCTATCGCGCGCTGGTTCGTCACGGCGAAAACGAGGGCGCAATCGGCGTGTCAGCGCGTCCGGTCGGTGCCATTCCGGTTCGGCTGGCCGCCGAGATGCGGCTGACCAATACCCGCTTCGGGACCGATCCGAGACCGGCAATCCTCGCGCATACCGAGCTGCCGCCGCAGGACCTGCCCGCCCGCTTCCGGCTCGAGGCCTATGGCGGCGCGGGCTATGTCGGCGGAAAGGGATCGACCGCGTTTGTCGATGGACAGGCTTCGATCACTCGCGAACTGGTCGAATTGGGGGGTCCCGGTGAGAATCGCGCGAGGTTAAGCCTGGGGGCCGGGGCCTGGGCGGGAGCACAGCGGGACGCCCACCGGGTCGATCTCGGCCCGACGATGCGGATCGATCTGACGGTCGGGCGGGTCCCCGCGCGGCTATCGGTCGACTGGCGCGAACGCGTGGGCGGCGACGCAGCGCCCGATTCGGGTCTTGCTGCGACGCTTTCGACCCGCTTCTGACCCTCGCGGCGCGGACGCTCTTTCCGTGGCTCGGTTTTTGAGGGGATCGCGTGGCCCTGGGCGCTATCATCAGGCGCGCGCGTGAGGTAGGGGTCGGCGCATGGACGTATACCTCCCGATCGCGAATCTCTCGGTGAACGGATTGTATATCGTGCTGCTCGGCGGGCTGACCGGGATCCTGTCCGGTCTGTTCGGCGTGGGCGGCGGGTTTCTGACCACTCCCCTCTTGATCTTCTACGGCATCCCGCCCACCGTGGCTGCCGCTTCGGCAGCGACACAGGTGACCGGGGCAAGCGTTTCGGGCGTGCTGGCGCATTCGAAGCGCGCCGGGGTCGATTACCGGATGGGCCTCGTGATGGTGGGCGGCGGCGTGGTCGGCGCGCTGATCGGAGCGCTGTTGTTCCGCGCGCTGCAAGCGCTGGGACAGATCGACGTGGTGATCAACGTGCTCTATGTCCTCCTGCTCGGCGGGATCGGCTCGCTCATGATGCGCGAGGCGATCGAGAAGATCAGGCCGGGCAGCGCGGCCCGAGCGCAGCCGCGCAAGCGCCGACATCACCCGCTGGTTTCGGGCCTTCCCTTCCGCTGGCGATTCTATCGCTCGGGCCTTTACATCTCGCCGCTCGCGCCGCTGATTCTCGGCACGCTGGTCGGCATCCTCACGATGCTCATGGGCGTCGGCGGAGGGTTCCTGCTGGTGCCCGCGATGCTCTATATTCTCGGGATGAGCGGCAATGTCGTGGTCGGGACCTCGCTGTTCCAGATCCTGTTCGTGACCATGGTGACCACCATGACCCATGCGCTCACCACCAAGGCGGTCGATATCGTGCTGGCAGGCTTGCTCTTGCTCGGCTCGGTGATGGGAGCACAGTTCGGCACCCAGATCGCGATGAAGGCGCGGCCCGAATTGCTCCGGCTCGTGCTCGCCGCGATCGTGATCCTCGTCGCACTCAGGATGCTCTGGGGCCTCGGCGTCCAGCCCGACGAGGTCTATTCGGTAAGCCCGCTGTGAGAGGCCGGGCCGCCAGGATCGCATTGCTCGCACTGATCGCCCCGCTGTTGATGGGCCAGCGCGAGCCGATCCTCGTGCCCGAGGTCAGCCAGTCGCGGATCGAGGTCCGGCAGGGTTTTACTGGGGCGAACCTCCTGCTCTACGGCGCGGTCATCGATCCCGCTGGCGTGCGCGGCACCACGCAATACGATATCGTCGTGGTTCTCAAGGGTCCGACCGAACCGATCCGGCTGCGCGAGAAGGAGCGGATCGCCGGGATCTGGATGAACGCCTCGTCGAGCGATTTCCGATCCGCGCCTTCGTTCTTCGCGGTCGCATCCTCGCGTCCGATCAGCGAGATCGTCGATTCCCGCACCGCCGCGATCTACGAACTGGGGACCGAGTTCATCCAGCTCAGCCCGTCGGGCCAGATCGAGCCCGAAGAACAGGCGCGCTTTGCCGCCGGGCTGGTCGAGATGCGGCAGCGCGCAGAGCTCTTCCAGGAAGATCCCCAAGGGGTGAGGATCAGCGAGAACGTGCTCTATCAGGCGCGGATCGCGCTGCCTTCGAACGTGGTGACGGGGCTTTACACCGCCGAAACCTTCGCGATCGCCAACGGAAGGGTGCTTGCCAGCGCGACCGCCGAGATCGAGGTCGAGAAGGTCGGGCTCGAGGGGCGGGTGGTCGATGCTGCGGAACGGTATTCGCTGCTCTACGGGCTCGGAGCGATCCTCCTGTCGCTCGGGATGGGATGGTTCGCCGGGCGGATGTTCAACCGCTCCTGA
>JBFHIF010000012.1:0-11337 GCA_041596595.1 Erythrobacter sp.
TCGTGCGCCATCATCGCGGTATAATGTTCGAGTGCCATCGTCGCGGCGAGATTGAGGATGACCGGACGATCCTTCAGCATCCCGAGCATCTGTTCGACGCGCTTGTCGATCGCCTTGATGTCGTAGCCGTGATCTTCCGCGAGCCGGTTGAAGGCGATGTGTTCGCGGGTGTGGTTAATTTCCTGCTTCACGAAAGCGCGGATCTCGCTCGCGAGCCGTGGCCCGGTGCCGTCGCGGTGCGCCTTGACCGATTCGATGAAGAACGCCTCGCCGCGCGGGAAGGTCGCCGAGAGGGCGTTGTGCCACGCGGTGCCGAACGGATCTCCCGCCCACCAGCGGCGCGGGGTCGTAGAGCGGTTAAACCGCTCGTCGCGCACGATGATCTCGAGATCGTCGGGCGTGGATGCGTGGGGCGCTGTGTCGAGCGGGATCGTGGCGGGAGCGTTCATAGTGTATCCGTGAGTATTACTGACAAGGATGTAAGTAGCGGTTGCTTACATCAGTGTCAATAAGTCGGACAGCTGCCTCAGGGGGCTATTCTGCGGGCATCACCGCCGCCGCATAGGGGCTTTCCCATTTGCCGATCAGCGTGCGGTCGTCGTGGTCCCAGGGATGGAATCCGGGCTTGAGAATGGTCGCCCATTCGAAGAACATCCGCCGCATCATGCCCGGTTTCCACCACAGGAAGGCGTAGAGCTTGCGCCGTGCCTGCCGCCGGGTGAAGCCATCCTGTTCGAGCAGGCCGATCGCGTCGCGGATGCGATTGCCGAAATACTTGCGGGTGATCAGCACCGCGACCAGCGCCCGGGTCTTGTAGCGTTTCCACGCGCTCCAGTTGCGCGTTGCGTGGAGCCAGACATCGTAGACCAGCCCCTTGTGCTCGATCTCCTCGGTCGCGTGCCAGCGCCAGACCTCGGCCGCGACCGGATCGGCGCCCTCGAGATATTCAGGGACGGCGAGCAGCTGACGGCTGATGATCGCGGCAAAATGTTCGAGCGCAATGGTGATCGCGAGGTTGAATTCCTTGGGCCGCCCCTCGGTCAGCGCCAGCATCGCCTGGATACCCTGGTCGATGCTCTCGACATTGTATCCGTGATCGGAGACAAGCCGGTTGAAGGCGACGTGTTCGCGGGTGTGATTGATTTCCTGCGTCGAGAAAGCCTTGACCTCGCGCGCGAGTTCGGGCGGGAGGTCCGCTCTGAATTCGCGCAGCGTATCGATGAAGAAAGCCTCGCCGCGCGGCAGGCTGGCCGAGACCGAATTGTACCAAGCGGTCGCGACCGGATCGCCCGAATGCCAGTGGCGCGGCACCGCCGCATCGCGCGGAAACCGTTCGTTGCGGACGATCAGCGCGTGTTCTGCAGGGGTCGCGCTCGCCCGTGCAAAGCCTTGCGGTTCGTCCTGTGTGCCCGTGTCCCGGTGCGGGATCGTGGCACCGCGATCTTTCGAGGCCTGCTTGTTCATGGCTTAAGTTTTTATTAGGGACGATTGGTAATGACAAGTCGCAAGAGGTTAACGCCCGAGGAATCGCGTGCAATTGCTCTCGAAGCAGCGCGGGCTTTACTCATCGAAACAGGGCCGCAATCGGTCACTTTAAAGGCCGTGGCCGCGCGTATCGGGCGCACTCATGCAAATCTTCTGCACCATTTCGGATCGGCTTCTGGTCTGCAAAAGGCGCTGGCCGAACATCTGGCCCGAACCGTGTGCGACACGATCATCGAAGCGGTGCGCGCCAGCCGGGCCGGGCTTGGCTCGGCGCGCGAGGTGGTCGATCTCGCATTCGACGCATTCGACCGCGAAGGCGCGGGCGCGCTCACCAGCTGGATGCTGCTGACCGGCAACGAGGATGCGCTCAATCCGATCGTCTCGACGATCCACGACCTGGTCGACGAGATCGCCCCGGGCGAGGCGGCGACCCACGGCGGCCAGTTGCACGTCCACAAGGACACGCTGAGCCTGGTTCTGCTGGCGCTGGGCGATGCTTTGATCGGCGCGGCGCTCGCCAAATCGCTCGGCCTCCCGCGCGACACCGCGAGGCGGCGCGCCACGGCCAATCTCGAGGCCTCGATCGCCGCGCACCAGACCAGCTAGGCCGATAGCCCCTCGCGTTGCCATTGCGGCAGACTGGCGGGGTCGAGATCGGCGACCCGGACATGATCTATCGCGAACCCGAGAGCGGGATAGGCGGCTTTTCGGCGCTTGTCGTCCGACTGATCGAGCGGAACCACCACCAGCCGTCGGTTGACCTTCTGGCGCCAGTTCATCCGGGCGGTGTTCTCCTGCCCGATATAACAGCCCTTGCCAAAGCTCACGCCGCTCAGTTCGACCGCGTTGGTTTCAAGCCACAGGATATCGTCCATCTCGCCGCGACCCTCGGGCACGCCGTGCGAAAGGCGATGTGCGAGATAGGCGTCGTCGCCCGCTGCACCATCGCGGATCGGGCCGGTCGCGCGGTGACCCAGCTCGGCAAGGCGCGGGTCCACAGATGATCCCTCGAACGGGTCGGGGCTCCAGTAGACCGCGAGCGTCTCGTCGCGGGCAATGGCGATCGCGCGGCGCAGGCGATAGAGCGACAGCCGCTTCGCGAGGTCATCGGCGGCCTCGGCCTCGCAATCGAGCAACAAGTCTTCGCCATCGCGCCACACGATGAAGTCGAACATCATCTTGCCCTGCGCGCTCAGCAGCGCAGCGTAGACCGGCAGGTCGCCCGCCACATCATTGGTGACCAGCCCCTGAAGGAACGCTGCAACGTCCTCTCCCGGATCGCGCGGCGAAAGGCGCAGGACGGCTCGGCTGGCAAGTATCGATGGGTTCATGGGTCCCTAACTGGGCCATGCGCGGCTCTGGTCAAGGCGATTGTCGCCAAGGGGCCAGTTGTCTCGGCTGATTTGGCCTGCTTGGGTGCGACGCTAGAGCCGCGAAGCGATCGCGCTGGCGAGCCCCTCGCCCAGCTGCGGCCCCTGTTCGGGATAGAGATAGGGCTCGATCAGTTCGGCCTCCATTACCATCAGCTGGCCGGCGGAGCCGCGCAGCATGTCGATCCGCGCATAGAGCGGCACCTCCTTGAAGGGCAGGGCGGCCAGGACTGCCGTCGCGGCGGCCTGCTCCTCGGCGGTGGGCTTGAGATCGCATTCGCTCCCGCCATAAAGCGACTGGATGCGGTAATCGCCCTTGGCCGGGCGTTTGCGCAGGGCATGGCTGAGCGTGCCGTCGATGAAGATGAAACTCAGTTCGCCCTCGTCCCAGACCGAGGGCACGAACGGCTGGATCATCGCCCGGTGGCCATAGGTCCAGTCGGCGGGCGGCAGGTCGTCAGCGGAAATCAGGATCTGGTCGATCGCCCCGCCTCCGACCTGGCGTTTGACCACCAGCCTGTCGCCCCCGAAGTGATGCAGCGCCTCGTCGAGTTCGGCGCGGGTGACCTCGCGATGCCACAGCGTCGGCACGACCGCGACGCCACCTTCCTCGAGCTGGCGCAGATAGGTCTTGCGCGCGTTCCAGCGCACAATCTCGCTCGAATTGCAGACCGTGATCCCGCGTGCCTCTAGCGCTTCGAGACGGGCGAGAAACGCCTCGGGCTTGTCCTGGTAATTCCACGCGGTCCCGATCAGCACGAGGTCGATCGCGTCGAAGGCTTCGATCGGGGCTTCCCAGTCGATGACTTCGAGCGCGAAGGCATGGCGGGCAAAGGCCGGTTCGAGCGCGGCGATCATCAGATCGTGTTCGTAGGCATCCCCGCGGCGGCGATCGCCGGCGCCGGGCAGGGTGGTTTCGCAGGCGAGGAATGCGATTCGGGTCATGGGCGCGGCCATATGCAAGCGCGACGGGGCTGGAAAGGGCGCGCCGCCACGCTTATGGGGACGCGCATGACAGACCGCCTCACGATCCGCCGGCCCGACGATTGGCACCTCCATTTGCGCGACGGCGAGGTGCTGCGCGCGGTGGTCCCCTATACGGCGCGCCAGTTCGCCCGCGCGATCGTGATGCCCAACCTTTCGCCCCCGGTGACGAGCGCGGCTATGGCAACGGACTATCGCGAGCGGATCATCGCGGCGCTGCCCGAAGGCGCGCGCTTCACCCCGCTAATGACCTGCTATCTCACCGATAGTACCGATGCCGACGATCTGGTGCGCGGAGCGGCGGAGGGCGTGTTCACCGCCGCCAAGCTCTATCCCGCCAATGCGACCACCAATTCGGCGCACGGGGTAAGCGATGTCGAGCGGATCTACCCGGTGTTCGAACGGATGGAGGCCGAAGGCGTCGTCTTGTGCGTGCACGGCGAGGTGACCGACGGGGATATCGACGTGTTCGACCGCGAGGCCGAATTCATCGAGCGGCATCTGCGCCCGATCACGACGGCCTTTCCGCGGCTCAAGGTCGTGTTCGAGCATATCACCACCGCCGATGCGGTCGCATTCGTGCGCGAAGCGGGCGAGAACGTTGCGGCGACGATCACCCCGCAGCACCTCCACATCAACCGCAACGCGATGCTCGTGGGCGGGATACAGCCGCACAATTACTGCCTGCCGGTGGCAAAACGCGAGACGCACCGGCTGGCGCTCAGACATGCGGCGACTTCGGGATCGCACAAGTTCTTCCTCGGCACCGACAGCGCGCCGCACCTGCGCTCGGCCAAGGAAAGCGCCTGCGGCTGTGCGGGCATCTTCAATGCGCCCCATGCGCTCGAAAGCTATCTGACCGTGTTCGACCAGGAAGACGCGCTCGGCGCGTTTGAAGGTTTCGCCTCGCTCCACGGCCCGGCCTTTTACGGCCTTCCGGTCAACGAGGAGGAAGTCACGCTGGTTCGCGAGGAAACAGCCGTCCCTGACAGCCTGCCGCTCGCGGGCGAGGAAATTGTCCCGTTCCACGCCGGGCAGGTGCTCGGCTGGCGGCTGGCAGACAAGGCGCGGGCGGGGCCCTTTCGCCGCCGGCTCCACAGATCGACGACGAAGATCGCGACCGCGATCCAGATCAGGATGAAGCTGCCCAGCTGCGCGGGCTTCAATTCCTGCCCGAACACGGTGAGGCCGAGAAGGAAGACGATGGTGGGCGCGAGATACTGGATGAAGCCGAGCGTCGAATAATCCATCCGGCGCGCCGCGATCGCGAACATCAGCAGCGGCACCGCGGTCACGATTCCCGAGAAGGCGATCGCCGCGCTCAGGCCCGGATCGGTCCCGAAGCTCGGCCCGGCCGGACTGACAGCATACCACCAGGCGATGCCGCAGGCAGGCAGCAGCAGGATCGCGCTCTCGATCGTGAGGCCGGGAAGCGATCCGACATTAACCTGTTTGCGGACAACGCCATAAAGGCCAAAGCTCAGGGCAAGTGTGAGGCTGATCCACAAGGTGGTGAGAGCCCCGATCGCGAGCAGCGCGACCGCGGACGCCGCGATCGCGACCGCGAGCCATTGCCACTTGGAAAGCCGTTCCTTGAGAAACAGCGTGCCGAGCAGCACGTTGAGCAGGGGGTTGAGGTAATAGCCGAGGCTCGCGGCATAGACCTGCGTTTCCATGATCGCCCAGATATAGACCAGCCAGTTGACCGCGATGAGAATTGCACTCGCCAGCAGGGCGAGCATCGTGCGGCGGTCCGACAGCGCTTCGCGGAGCGCGGGAAACTGGCGGCGCACGGCGACGATGAGCAGGCAGAAGGGCAGCGTCCAGATGATCCGCCAGCCGACGAACTCGAACGGCGGCACCTCGGTCACCAGCAGCAGGTAAAGCGGCAGGAAACCCCAGATCGTATAGGCGCCGATCGCGGCGGGCAGACCCGATTTTGTCTGGGTCGGCGAAGTTGGGGGAGAGGATGCCATAAGCCGCCGCCCCTAGGGGGCGCGCAATCCCCGCGCAAGCACGCAGATGGCGCGCGAAGATCGGCACCCGAAACTGAACCCCAGCTTTAAGCATGGCTCGCAGCCCGTTCAGGTTAGCACCTCTATATATGAACAACCAGATTGGGCGGCGCGTGCGAATCAATCCCCCTTGCGTGCGCGTTCGCCCACCTTTCCTCGGGTCCTTCCCACCAATTGGCCCGGGCGCGGTTGCCACCAGCCGCGGAAAGCGCCCTCGCGTCCCTTCGGGTCGCGGGGGCGTTTTCACTTGTGCGGCGCGGTTGGGCGTTTTCGCAGCGCCTTTTTAACCTTGTTGCGGCAAGACCTGACGCGATGTTCGCGCGCAACCGCATCCCTTTAATCGCATTTCTCGCCCTGTTCGCGGTGGCGGGGTGCAGCAGCGATTCGGCTGACGAGGAAACGCTCCCCGATCGCGCCCGCGATCCGCTGGTGGCACGCGCGCTCGCCGATCCGCTGATGTCCGATCCCGATCTCGCCTATCGCAACGAGGCGAATGCCGCGATCGCTCTGCAAAACGACCATATCCTGCCGCCGCTCGCCGCGAGCGACGAGGCGGCCGAGCGCGCGCGCAACGCGGCCCGAATGGAATTGCTCAAGGGCGGCCCGATCGCCGAATTGCCTTCCCGCTTTGCCGCGGGCGATGGTCCCGAAAGCTTTGCCGCGATCGCCACCGCCGACGCGATTTTGCGCAAGGCTGGCGGGTCGGCGGCTTGCGCGGAGCGACTTGTCGAAGGATTGATCCACGCCGCTGACCTGCCTGCCGCGGCTGCCATCATGCCGCACGGAATGGTGCAACAGGCCGCGGGCGCGACCGGCGGGGGGTGCCAGGCCCGCGTGGTCCGCTATCTTACCCCCGTCGGAGCCGGCGATGTGATCGAGTGGCACTACACGCTCGCCGAACGCGCACGGCTGCGCCCGGTGCTCTATGGCGAGGCAGAAGTCGCTCTCGCTGCCGAAGGGCGGCTCGAATCGCTCGCGGTGCAGGCGCGCCCCGGGCCCAACGGGCTGACCGCGGTCGATCTGGTCTACTGGCGCAAATAGCCGCGCAAAAGGCCTAGTCGTCGAGCCCGACGCCGATATTGGCCCGCGGCTGTTCCATTTCGGTGCTCGCGACCGGATAGGCGCAGTAATCGGCGGCATAGAAGGCGGCGGGGCGATGATTGCCCGATAGCCCGATCCCCCCGAACGGGGCCGAAGACGAAGCGCCGTTGGTCGGCCGGTTCCAGTTGATGATCCCGGCGCGGATATTCGCCCAGAACCGGCCATAATCCTCCGGGCTGCCCCCGATCAGCGAAGCCGAAAGGCCAAAGCGCGTATTGTTCGCTTCGGCGATGGCCGAATCGAGATCGGGAACACGGATCACCTGCAGGATCGGCCCGAACAGCTCGATATCGGGCCGGTTTTCGATGTCGGTCGTGTCGATGACCCCGGGCGTGAGATAGGGCTTGTCCGGGTCGAGCCGACGCAAATGGGTGATCGGTCGTCCCCCTTCGGTCACCAGCGCGACGAAGCTCTGCGAGAGCAGTTCGGCGGTCTCGTTGTCGATTACCGGACCCATGAAGGGCTGCGGTTCGCCGAGTGGATCGCCCACCCGCAGTTTCTTGATCAGCTTGGTAAGTTCCTCGAGCAGCGGCTTGTAGAGGTGGTCGAGCACCACCAGTCGCCGCGCCGCAGTGCAGCGCTGCCCGGCGCTGGTAAAGGCGCTTTGCACGATCAGCGCGGCTGCATCCTTCAGAAGCGGGGTATCGATCACCACGATCGGGTTGTTGCCACCCATTTCGAGCGCCACGATCTTGCCCGGATTGGTCGCAAGCTTGCGGTTGATCGCGATCCCGGCATTGGCCGAGCCGGTGAACAGCACGCCGTCGATTCCCGGATGCGCGACCAGCGCCTTGCCCGTGGCCGGACCGCCGATCACCACCTGCACCACGTCTTCGGGGATACCGGCCGCGTGGAAGCATTTCACCAGAGCCTCGGCCACCGCCGGGGTCTTTTCCGACGGCTTGAACAGGATCGTGTTGCCCGCGATCAGCGCGGGGACGATGTGACCATTGGGCAGGTGCGCGGGGAAATTGTAGGGGCCGAGCACCGCCATCGCGCCATGCGGCTTGTGCCGCAGCGCGGCGGTGCCGCTGAGCGCGCTGTCGAACTTCTTCTTGCCGGTGCGTTCGGCATAAGCGGCAACCGAAATGTCGACCTTGTTGATCACCGCATCGACTTCGGTCCGGGATTCCCACAGCGGCTTGCCGGTCTCGCGCGCGATCAGCGTGGCGAGCGCATCGCTTTCCTTGCGCACTTCGTTGGCGAAACGGCGGACCAGTTCGATCCGGGTGCCCAGCGGCTGGGCCGCCCATGAAGGCCACGCGCGGCGCGCCGCGCCGACGGCTGCGTCGACATCGCTGTGCGAACCGCGCCACAATTCTTCGCCGGTCGCCGGTTCGTAGGAAATCAGGGTGTTATCGCTCACTCCTGGCGCCCTGCCAACATGCTCGAGTTCCTCTTATGGCGGGCTCCTCTCGCGGGAGCACCACTCTTTCGGGTTTTGGGTAAAACGAGGCCGGTCGAAAAGATAGGGGGAACCCGCATCACGATCCCCGTCTTTACGTATCATGTCCGGCGGGATCGGGCGCCTCGCCGTGGGCCTCGCCCATGCGCCTGAGCGCAGCGATCTTGTGTTCGAGCTTTGTCCAGTCGTCGTCGCGGTCGATCGCGGCCCAGATCGCCTCGACTTCGTCGATCAGCATGGATTGCGGCGCCTCCTCGTCCCAGTAGGGGTGCGAGCCGTCGACCGCACGATAAGGCGACAGGGCTTCGGCGAGGTCTCCGGTGGCGTTGCGCCCGCCGCGATGCGCGAAGAAGAATGCATCGGGCGATTCGCCGCTTTCGCGCAGCGCAACCTCGCAGGCCGCGACCAGCGCGCTGTCTTGCTCGACCCCGCGCGGTTCGACCCCCAGCCGCCAGCACCACCGCCGTGCGACCGCTTCCATGTAGAGCGGACCGAACCGTTCGAGCGCGGCGATCAGCGGGCCGCTTTCCGCCAGCATTCGCAGCGCCACCGCCAGCTGCGCGCAGTTCCAGTGCAACGCTTCGGGCTGGCGTCCGAAGGCGTAGAGCCCGGCGTGGTCGAAATAGGCGGCGGTGAACCCCGGGTCCCATTTTGGCAGCCAGCGCCACGGTCCGTAATCGAAACTCTCGCCGGTGATGTTCATGTTGTCGGTGTTGAGCACGCCGTGGACGAACCCGGCCACCATGTAGCTGGCGGCGAGATCGGCGAGCCGTTCGACCACCAGGTGCATCAGGCGGACCGCCGACTCGTCGCGTTCGGGCGCATCGTCGGGCGGGGGTGGTCCGGGGAACTGATCGAGGCAGTAATCGACCAGCGCGGCCATGTGGTCCTTCTGCTCGAGCGCGATCAGCCGCTGGAAGGTGCCGATGCGGACATGTGAATGGCTGAGGCGCACCATCACCGCCGAGCGGGTCGGCGAAGGTTCGTCGCTGCGCATCAGTTCCTCTCCGGTCTCGATAACCGAGAACGTCTTCGAGGTGTTGACGCCGAGCGCCTCGAGCATTTCGGTGGCGAGGATTTCGCGCACCGCGCCCTTGAGCGTCAGGCGCCCGTCCCCGTCGCGGCTGAACGGGGTCTGCCCCGAACCCTTGGTGCCGAGATCGAGCAGGCGATCCGCACCGTCGCGAAGCTGCGCGAACAGGAACCCGCGCCCGTCGCCGATCTCGGGATTGTAAACCCGGAACTGGTGTCCGTGATAGGCGAGAGCGAGCGGGGCTTCGAGATTGCCGGGGAGCGGTTCGAACCGGGCGAAATGGCGGACCCAGGCGTCGTCGTCGAGCGGATCGAGCCCGACCGTCGCGGCGTGGCGATCATTGCGGAACCGCAGGATGGCCTGCGGAAAATTCGCCGGTTCGACCGGACGGGCGAGCCAGTCTGCGAGCTGCGTTATCGGGGTCTCCGGGCGATAGGAGGACGGGTGCGGATCGACGGGCATGGCCTTGTTGTGGAGACTCGCACCTGTCGGTGCAAGAGTGCCGGGTTGCGCGAAACCGCGCAAAGAGGCACATCGCCGCGCATGGCATCAAATTACGAAGACCGATCCTGGACCAGCGCCGACGGGTTGGAATTGCACTATCGCGATTATCCGGGGCCGGAAGGGACGCAGGCGCTGCCGGTGATCTGCCTCCATGGCCTGACCCGCAATGCGCGCGATTTCGCCGGGCTGGCAGAACATATCGGGCAACACCGAAGGGTGATCGTTCCCGAGATGCGCGGGCGGGGGCTGAGCGATTACGCGCCCGATTCGCAGACCTACAACCCGGTGCAATATGTCGCCGATGTCGAAGTTCTGCTGGCCGCAGAGGGCCTGGATCGTTTCGCGGTCGTGGGCACGTCGCTGGGCGGGCTGATGACGATGATGCTCGCCCAGGCCAGGCCCGGACGGATCGCGGCGGCGGTCCTCAACGATATCGGGCCCGAAGTCGAACCCGAGGGGATCGACAGGATCGCGGGCTATGTCGGGCAGGGCGGCAGTTATCCGACTTGGATGCACGCTGCGCGTTCGCTCAATGCGGTGCATGGCGGAGCCTTTCCCGATTTCTCGATCGAGGATTGGCTCGACATGGCCAAACGCACGCTGGTGATCGGCCAGAGCGGGCGGGTCGTGTATGATTACGACATGGCGATCGCCGATCCGTTCCGTCAGCCAGGCGGCGCCGCGCCGGCCAATCTGTGGTCGGCCTTCGATGCGCTGCAAGGCGTGCCGATGGTCCTGGTGCGCGGCGACTTGTCCGACCTCATCTCGCCCGCAACGGTGGCGCGGATGCAGGCCGCGAACCCGGCGATGGAGGTCGTCACCGTGCCACGCGTGGGCCATGCGCCGACGCTCGACGAGCCCGAGGCGCGCGCTGCGATCGATGCGCTGCTGGCCAAGGCTCCATGACCGCTAAACTGACGATCCTGCATTGCCATTCGACTTTCGCTGCAGGCGGCAAGGAGATCCGCAGCGCGCAGCTCATCAACGCGATCGGCAAGGACTATGCGCACCATATCGTCTCGGGTGATCCGAAGCAGATGGATGCGAGCGCGCTGATCGACCGCCGCGTCGCGGAGGTGGTTTTCCCGGCGAACTTCCCGCCGATGACCGGCTGGCCTTCGCCCGGAAGGCTGGTCGAGATCGCGCAGGCGCTCAAGGGCTACGACTTGGTTTGCACCTACAATTGGGGTGCGATCGATGTCGTGATGGCGCATACGGTGTTTGGCGCGGTGTTTGGACTGCCGCCGCTGATCCATCACGAAGACGGGTTCAACGAGGACGAGGTAGGGCGGCTCAAGAAACGGCGCAACTGGTATCGGCGTGCCGCCTTGCGCCGCGCGCACGCGCTGGTCGTGCCAAGCGAAACGCTCGAGCGGATCGCGCTCGAGGCCTGGGACCAGCCGCGCGAGCGGGTCGTGCGCATTCCCAACGGGATCGACA
>JBFHIF010000013.1:0-11219 GCA_041596595.1 Erythrobacter sp.
ATCACGTCGTGCGGCTTTGTAGAGCTCGAACTCAGCTTTGAACCGAATTTCTCTGTCGTTCAGATCCCGGGCAATCTGTGCTGTTTCTTTCCAACGTCGTATCGCAGCTTCGTGCTTGCTTTCGGCGTCATCGACTAGTCCAAGCGCTAAGAGGCTCACTGCCCGGGTTCGCTTACAGCCGGTCTTTCGGCTTAACTTCTCTGCCGCTGCCGCTGCAAGTCGCGCTGCCCGATACCGTCGCAGCGGACCTCGACGACGAGGCCGCTCAGACTGCCTGAGCGCGGAGCGCGCCGGGACCCGCGCCGCATCACGGCAGGCGGAACCCGGCGCGCCGCGTCAGATCAGTCTTCCCACCCGGAGCGGCGGCGCTTGGCATTGCCGGTGACGACCTCGTTCATCGTCTTGGCGTCGTAGAGCCGCCCGCCGAGCATCACCTGTTCGATCTTGTCCGAGTTGCGGATGTCGACGCTGGGATCGGCGGATAGGACCACGAGATCGGCGAGCTTGCCGACTTCGAGGCTGCCGATATCCTTCGCCATGCCGAGCGATTGCGCAGGCATGATCGTGCCGGCCTTGAGCGCCTCGACCGGGCTCATCCCGCCGCGTGCGAAGCTCCACAATTCCCAGTGCGCCGCGATGCCTGCCTGCTGACCGTGCGCGCCGATCGAGACCTTGACCCCGCGCTCGGCAAGCTTCTTCGCCTCGCGGGCGGCATCGTCATCGACAAACGCCCAGTCGGGCGCCTTGGTCCGGCGGGCATTGTCCGCCAGCAGGTGCTTGGGACTGGTGTGAACCAGCAGCGGGTGAGCGAACACGTCGGTCGCCTGCCGCCAGTAGGGATCGCCCGCGAGCCCGCCATAGGTGACCGCCAGTGTCGGCGTGTAGTTCGAGTTCGACTGCGAGAAGAACTGCAGCACGTCCTCGTAGAACACGTCGCCTGGCACGTTGTGCTCGATCGTCGAATTGCCGTCGGCGATGAGGTTCATGTCCATCCCGAACAGCGACCCGCCCTCGGCCACCACCAGCATGTTCTCCTCCGCCGCGGCGCGGGCGACCATCTGGCGCTGTTCGCGGCGCGGCTGGTTGTAGTTCTTCACCGAGATCCCGCCCTGCGCCTTGATCCGGCGAACATGGGCGAGCGCGTCCTCGTAGGTGTCGACCCGCGCATAGACGCTCGGTGACTTCGCGCCATAGATGATCTCGCCGGTCGAGAAGATCCGCGGTGCGAGCAGCAGCCCGGCGCGCTGGCGTTCGGCGCTGGCGAAGATGTGGCTCGCCGAATTGGACGGATCGTGGATCGTGGTGACGCCGAGCGCGAGATCCTGAACCAGCCGCCAGTTCTGCTGCGGGATCAGGTCGCCGGTGCCGTGCGGTCCGTGGGCGTGGGCATCGATCAGGCCCGGCATGATCACCTTGCCGCTGGCATCGACGGTCACTGCGCCGCGCGGGATCGCGACTTCACCCGCCGCGCCGACCGCCGCGATCCGGTCCCCCTCGATTATGATCACGCCGTTCTCGATCACGCCGGCATCATCGAGCCCGAGCCCTTCGGCCATGGTCAGGATGCGTGCGCCGGTGATCGCGACCGTGCCGGCCGGCTTGGCCGCGGGGACGGTCATCGCGAGCGAAATGCCGCGTTCGGGCGGGGTGTAGCCGTTCTTGTCCTTCTCGTCCTCGCGCTTGGGCGCGTTGCGGAACAGCTCGGCGACATCGACGCGCAGCAATTCGGGGCCGACCGACCAGACGAGCGTGCGCCCGCTATTGGCCCAGCCGATATAGTCGCCGCCGCCCTTCGAGGCCTTGGTCACCGGCAGCGCGCCGCCGCTTTCGCTGACGTCGACCGGCTTGCCGCCGGGGATCACCGGCATCGCGAACACTTCGTAGTTCTGGCGGAAGGCAATCGTGCGGCCATCGGGCGCGAGGCGGAAATCGTTGGCGAGTTCGCCGCGCGCGTGGATCCGCTTGGCCTCGCCGTTGAGGTCGGTCGAGACGAGCGCGAGCTTGCCGCCTTCATTGGCGTTGAAGAACAGCCGATCGGATCGGTCGCCGAATTGCGGGGTCGCGCCGCTGGTCGAGACGCGCTTTTCTTCGCCGCCTGCAACCGGGATCACGTAGATGCCTTCGTTTTCCGAGTATTCGGGCGCGGTAAGATAGCCCCCGCCGCGCTTTTCGAACGCGATCGAGCGCCCGTCGGGCGAGAATACCGGGCTGGCGTAATGGCCTGGCATCCGGGTGATCACCCGGCGGTTCTGCCCATTCGCATCGGCGACCACGATCTGGCCGAGCTGCTCGTCGTTCCAGCGGACATAGGCGATCCGGCTGCCATCGCGGCTATAAGTCGGGAAGGCTTCGACCACGTCGGCATTGTCGCCGGTGAGCGGGCGCGGCGCATCGCGGCCGTTGGCGGACTTGGTGTAAAGCTTGCCGAGGCTCTCGAACACCACCCGGCTCGCATCGGGCGAAAGCACCGCGTGCTTGACCATCCTGGTGGTGAAGCGATCGGGCGCGACCGCGATTTCGGGGTGCGGCGCATCGGCCACGCCGCGGCTGTCGCTGATCGTGAACGGAATGACCGCGTGACCCGATCCGTCGCGGCTCACCCGGTTGAGCTTGCCGCCGGCCCAGAAGACGATCGTGGCGCTGTCCGGGGTCCAGGCGATATTGGGATAGACCCCGTAGACCGCCCAGGTTTCCTGCAGGTCGAGGTCGAGATCGCCGTAGATCATGCTCTCGCTGCCCGAAGCAAGGTCCTTGACCCAGAGCTGGCTCTGATCCTTGTCGCGGCGCACGAAGGCAAGCGCGTTGCCGTCGGGCGAAGGCGCGGGGCGCACCGCGCCGCCGAACCCGCCGGCGGCGGTGGAAATCTCTCCCGTTTCGAGATCGTGGCGTTCGATCGCGAAGATCCCGCTGTTCGAATCCTGCGCGTAGATGAAGGTGTTACCCGGCGTGGTGTTGCGGGTGTAATAGATCGCGCTGCCATCGGGAGCGAAGATCGGCTCGCCCAGTTCCTTTTGCAGGTCCTCGTTCTTGCGCTCGACGATCGCAACCCCGCCGCCGCCGCTGACGTGATACATCCAGATCTCGCCGGTCCCGGCGCTGCGCTGGGTGGTGAAGTGCTTCTTCGCCGCGATGAAGCGCCCGTCGGGCGACCAGGTCGGCTGGTTCAGGAGCCGGAAGCTTTCCTTGGTGACCTGCCGCATGTCGCTGCCGTCGCGGTTCATCACCCAGATATTGTCACCCCCGCCGCGATCCGAGGTGAAGGCGATGCGGCTGCCATCGGGCGAGAAGCGCGGCTGCACCTCCCATGCCAGCCCTTCGGCGATTCGTTTGGGCGTGCCACCCGCAATCGGCATGGTGTAGATATCGCCCAGCATCGCGAAAACGAGGGTGCGCCCGTCGGGCGAGACATCGACATCCATCCAGGTGCCCTCGTCGGTCTGGATCGGCACCTGTTCGATCGTGGCCCCCTTGGGCGCAGTGATATCCCACTTCTCGTCCTTCTTCTCGCCCCCCTCCTCGGCTTTCGCGGCGAAAGGCATGGCAAGCATCGACCCTGCGAGCAGGGCAGCGGTGAAGTGACGGCGCATGATTTGGAATCTCCCTCTATATTCGGAGCGGGACATTAGACGCGCGGCCGCGCCGAACCAAGGCGGCTCGCAAGCATTTGGTCGATCAGGATCGTGGGTTCGACCGGGCGCGGCGGGACCCTGGCTCCACGATCGCCCGGTTGATCCCCTCGGCGTGCAAGGAAGTTCAGGCCACCTCGGCGTTGCGCTTCATCGAGATAACCTGCGGATAGGTGAACTCCTTGAGCCCTTCCAAGCCATATTCGGCCCCAAAGCCAGACTGCTTGTGCCCGCCGAAAGGCGCGAAGGGCGAGAGGTGCATGTATTCGTTGATCCACACCGTCCCGGTCTCGAGCTGCTCGGCGATTGCCATCCCCTTTTCGGGATTGCCGGTCCACACCGCGCCGGCCAGCCCGTATTCGCTGGCATTGGCGCGGGCGATCACCTCTTCCTCGCTCGAGAACTTCATCAGCGGCATTACGGGTCCGAACTGTTCCTCGGCCACGATCCGCGCATCTTCGGGCGGGTTGTCGAGGATCGTCAGCGGCACGAAATAGCCGCTGCCCGAAGGGTCCTTGTCGCCGCCGAGCAGGAACTTGTAGCCGTTATCCTTGGCGTCCTCGATCAGTTCGAGCACGCGTTCATACTGCTTCTTGTTCTGGATCGGGCCGACCCCGGTGCCCTGCTGCGAACCGTCGCCGACCTTCACGGTCCTGGCATATTCGGTGATCGCTTCGGCCAGTTCGTCGTAGATGTCCTCGTGGATATAGACGCGCTTGGCCGCGACGCAGATCTGCCCGGCATTGGAGAAGCTCGCCCAGAACAGGTGTTCGGCGACCTTCTTGGGATCGGCATCGGGCAGCACGATCGAGGCATCGTTACCGCCCAGTTCGAGCGTGATCCGCTTGAGGTCCGCGCTCGCGCCTTCCATGATCTTCTTTCCGGTCGCGGTCGATCCGGTGAAGGTTATCTTGTCGATGCCCGGATGCTGGGTGATCATCGGGCCAAGATCGTCCTCGCCGGTGATGATGTTGACCACGCCCGCAGGCACGAGAGGGGCGATCAGTTCGGCGATCCGCAGCGTGGTGAGCGGGGTGAAGGGCGAAGGCTTGAGGATGATGGTGCAGCCCGAAAGCATGGCGGGCACGATCTTCTGTACCGCCATCATCACCGGGAAGTTCCACGGCACGATCCCGCCGACCACGCCCACGGGCACGCGGCGGACGCGGTGCAGGCGGGTGTCATCGTCCTGCAGCACTTCTTCCTCGAGGTTGAGGGTCGCCTGCGCCGCGGACAGCCCCGCCGCGCCGAAGATCTCGCCTTTTGCCTGTTCGTGCGGCTTGCCCTGCTCGCTGGTGAGCAGGCGATAGAGTTCTTCGGCGTTTTCCTTGATCGCGGCCGAGATCGCCATGATCGCGGCGCGGCGCTCTTCCACCGGGACCTTCTTCCAGCTCTTGAACGCTTCGCGCGCGGCGATCACCGCGCTGTCGAGCTGTTCGGAGCCGCAGGCCGGGACCTGCCCGATCACCTTCTCGGTCGCGGGATTGACGACATCGAGCCATTCGCCGGTCTCGATCAATTTGCCGTTGATCAGGTTCTTGTAGCGGGTCGTCATGGCTGAAGTCCTCTCTCTCGTTCGCAAAGACGCGCTCGGTTGCACGCTGAAACGCAATGCTTATGGCGCTTCGATCCGGCCGAGTCGATAGCGTGCGCCGCGCGTCCGAAACGCTTGCCCGCACCCGCGCACCTGACCTAAGGCGACAGGTCAGACGGACACAGGGATCAGGGCATTTCATGGCAAGCGATTGGTGCATCGGGATCATCGGCGGATCGGGTCTTTACGACATACCCGGGCTCGAGGACGAGCAGTGGATCGCGATCGAAACGCCCTGGGGCGATCCGTCGGACGAGGTTCTGTGCGGACGGATCGGCAATGTCCGGCTGCGCTTCATCCCGCGCCACGGCCGCGGCCACCCGATCGCGCCGGGCGAAGTCAATGCGCGGGCCAATATCGACGCGCTCAAGCGCGCAGGCGCGACCGATATCCTCGCTTTGTCGGCGGTCGGGAGCTTGCGCGAAGAGATCGAACCGGGCCGCTTTGCCGTGGTCGAGCAGTTCATCGACCAGACCCGCGCCCGCCCGCACAGCTTCTACGGCAGCGGCTTCGTTACCCATGTCTCGATGGCCGATCCGGTCTGCCCGCGGCTGTCTGAAATGGCGGCCAAGGCGGTGTCGGCGGCGGGCGGCAAGGTTGCGGTGGGCGCAACCTATGTCGCGGTCGAAGGCCCGCAATTCGCGACCCGCGCCGAAAGCCGGCTCTACCGCGAATGGGGCGCAGACGTGATCGGGATGACCGCAATGCCCGAGGCGCGGCTCGCCCGCGAGGCGGAACTGCCCTACGCGCTCGTTGGCATGGTCACCGACTATGACAGTTGGCGCGAGGGTGAGACGGTCGATGCCGCGCAGGTGATCAAGGTGATGAAGGCCAATGGCAAGATCGCGCGCGAGACGGTGGCGAAATTCGTTGCCGCGCTGCCCAAGAAGCGCAAGGCTTCGCCGATCGACACCGTGCTCGACAAGGCGGTGATCACCGACCCGCGCGAACGCGATGCCGCGATGACCGCCCGGCTCGATGCGGTCGCCGGGCGCGTGCTGAAAGGCTAGTCAGCGCCGCCCGTATCGAGTTTCGAGATGAACCCGTCGACCCGGATCGCCTGCCATACCCCGGCGGTGAACCAGGGATCGCCCTCGAACACCTTGCGCGCATCGGCTTCGTCCTCGCCGCGAATGACGAGGATCGACCCGATCTCGCGCCCGTCGCGGATCAAAGCCCCGGCGACGAAATAGCGATCGGCACGCGATTTGAGATAGGCATCGTGCGGCGCGCGGTGGAGCGCGCGCAGCTTTTCGCCGTGCTCGCCGTCGCGGCAGTGAAAGGCGAACAGCGCGCTCACGCGGGCGCTCGCCGTCCCGTAATGGGGACCGAACCGAAGACCGAAAGGGGTGCGAGCCGTGCCATGAACCTTGTGAACTAGCGCGGCTTGGCCTGCGCGGGCAAGCGCCCTTGCGCGTGCGACTTCGCTTGAAACGATCGCCGCGCGGGTCCAAGTCGCGCCGATACCCCAATCCGGCAGGCGAATCGCCCGCCCTCGACCCGAGAATCGCCTTGAACACGCACACTTCGCCTTCGACCCTTTCGCGCCCGATCGACCGCAGCGCGCTTCGCAGCGCCTATCGCGAGGACGAGGAAGCCTGCATCGACAAGCGGATCGAGCAGGCCGCCCCCGCCGCGCGCGTGCACGACCGCGCCGCAAGGCTCGCGATCGACCTGATCGAGGGCGCACGCCGCCACAAGGCGAGCGGGATCGACGCCTTCCTGCAGCAATACGGGCTCGATACCGAGGAAGGCATTGCGCTGATGTGCCTTGCCGAGGCGCTGCTGCGCGTCCCCGATGGCGACACCGCCGACGCGCTGATCCGCGACAAGATTGGCGAGATCGACTGGAGCGAGCATTTGGGCGAAAGCTCCTCGACCTTCGTCAACGCGGCGACCTTTTCGCTGATGCTGACCGGCGAGGTGCTCGACCCGCCCGAGGCGCACCAGCGCGGCATGGGCAAGACCTTGCGCAAGACGATGAACCGGCTCGGCGAACCGGTGATCCGCAAGGCCACGCTTCAGGCGATGCGGATCCTGGGCGGCCAGTTCGTCTATGGGCGCACGATCGGCGAGGCTCTCAAGCGCGCAAGGCCCGAACGCGCGCGTGGCCTGACCCATTCGTTCGACATGCTCGGCGAAGCGGCGATGACCTTTGCCGATGCGGAGCGTTATGCGCGCTCCTACGAGGAAGCGGTCGAACGGCTCGCTCCCGAGGCGACCGGGAGCATCGTTTCCTCGCCCGGCATTTCGGTCAAGCTTTCCGCGCTGCATCCCAAATACAACCATTTCCACGCTGAAGAGGCGGTGGCGGGGATCGTGCCGATCGTCCGTCGCCTCGCCGAAAAGGCGCGCGATGCGAACATCCACTTCACGCTCGATGCCGAGGAAGCCGAGCGGCTCGAGGTCAGCCTCGACATCATCGAGGAACTGGTCGCCGACGACGACCTGTTCACCCGCCCCGACGGATCGCGCTGGGAAGGTTTCGGCCTCGCGATCCAGGCCTATCAGAAGCGCGGCGTTCCGCTGTGCGACTGGGTCGCGAAGCTCGCGCGGCGGCACGATCGCAAGCTGTTCGTGCGCCTCGTCAAGGGCGCCTACTGGGATACCGAGATCAAGTTGAGCCAGGTCGGCGGCTATGACGATTACCCGGTCTTCACCCGCAAGGTCGCGACCGACGTGTCCTACCTCGCCTGCGCCGCGCGTTTGTTCGAACACGATGACGTGATCTGGCCTGCCTTCGCCACGCACAACGCCTATACGGTCGCGGCGGTGAAGGAGATGAGCGAGGGGCGCAAATTCGAATTCCAGCGGCTCCACGGCATGGGCGAGGAAGTCTACCAGACGCTGCACGAACTCGAGGGCAATAGCCCCACCCCGGTGCGGATCTACGCGCCGGTCGGCGGCCACAAGGAACTGCTCGCCTACCTCGTGCGCCGGCTGCTCGAGAACGGTGCCAATACCAGCTTCGTCAACCGCATGGGCGATGCCGACATCGCGGCCGAAGAGCTGGTTAACGATCCGGTGGCCGAACTCGCAGCGCTCGATCCGCGCCGCAATCCGTCGATCCCGCTGCCCGAGGACATTCTTGGCGAAAGGCTCAACAGCGCCGGGGTAGACCTGTCCGACCCGCTGGTGATCGAACCGCTGATGGAGCGGCTGTCGGATCTCGAACAGGTCCGCTGGCACGCCGGACCCACCTTCCCGGGCGAGGATGCAGGCGAGACCGCGCCGATCACCATGCCGCACGACCTCACCGTCGAGGTCGGCACGCGGCGCGACGCGACGCCCGAGGAAGTCGATGCCGCCTTCGCCCGCGCGGTCGAAATCCAGCCGGGCTGGGACGCTCTGGGCGGAGACAAGCGCGCGCTGCTGCTCGAGGAAGCCGCCGACCTGTTCGAGGACCATACCGACGAGTTTCTCTCGCTGTGCCAGCGCGAGGCGGGCAAGACCTTGCTCGACGGCGTCGCCGAGGTCCGCGAGGCGGTCGATTTCCTGCGCTATTACGCGGCCGAAGCGCGTCGCCAGTTCGCCCGCCCGATCGTGCTTCCCGGCCCAACCGGCGAGGACAACACGCTCTCGATGCATGGGCGCGGCGTGTTCGCGACAATTAGCCCATGGAACTTCCCGCTCGCGATCTTCACCGGCATGGCCTCGGCCGCGCTCGCCGCGGGCAATGCGGTGATTGCCAAGCCCGCCGAACAGACTCCGCTGATCGCCGCGCTCGCGGTCAAGCTGATGCACGAGGCGGGGATCCCGCCCGAGGCGCTGCAACTGCTCCCCGGAGCGGGCGAGGTCGGCCAGCTGATCACGCAGGATCCACGGCTTGCAGGCGTCGCCTTCACCGGCTCGACCGAGACCGCGCAGATCATCAACAGGACGCTTGCCGGACGCGACGGACCGATCGCCACGCTGATTGCCGAGACCGGCGGACAGAACGCGATGATCGTCGATTCCAGCGCGCTCCCCGAACAGGTGGTGCGCGACGTGCTCGCCAGCGCCTTCCAGAGCGCCGGGCAGCGCTGCTCGGCGCTGCGGATGCTGTATATCCAGGACGACGTCTATGACGAGATGCTGGAAATGATCCGCGGCGGGTTCGAGGCGCTCCATGTCGGCGACCCGGCGCTGCTGTCGACCGATGTCGGCCCGGTGATCGATCCCGACGCGCAGGCCGCTCTCGAACGCCACGTCGCGCGGCGCCAGCAGAACGATCGCCCGCTCTGGCGGCTCGGGCTCGATCCCGACCTCGCCAAGGGCTGCTTCGTCGCGCCGACGATCATCGAGATGGATTCGATCCTCGACCTGCGACGTGAAAATTTCGGCCCCGTGCTTCACGTCGCGCGCTTCCGCTCGGATGAGCTGGGCAAGGTGGTCGAGGATATCAACGCCACCGGCTACGGCCTCACGCTCGGGCTTCACAGCCGCATCGCCGCGACCCGCCGGTTCGTCCAGGCCCGCGCGCGGGTCGGCAATTTCTACGTCAACCGCAACCAGATCGGGGCGATCGTCGAAAGCCAGCCCTTCGGCGGCGAAGGCCTGTCGGGGACCGGCCCCAAGGCAGGCGGCCCGCACTATCTCGCGCGCTTCGCGACCGAGCGGGTAACCTGCATCGACACCACGGCCGCGGGCGGCAACGCCACGTTGCTGGCGAGCTGAACCGGGGTGTTGCGATCTGAAGGACTTGCACGTTAGAACCCGCGCCATGCCGAAAGCCAAGTCCCGCTTCAGCCCCGCCCGCCTGACCCGCCTGCTCGCACCGCTTCTTGCGCTGCTCGCCTTTGGCTGGAGCGGAGCGGCGCTGGCCGATGTTCAGATCCACTTCCAGTCGTTCAACGGGTCGGTGGTGTTCGGGCGCTATCCGCACACCTTCATCGTGCTCGAAGGCGAGCTCGAGAACGGGACCAGGGTCAACGAGAATTACGGCTTCACCGCCAAGGATATCTCGCCGGCGATCCTCAGGGGGCCGGTCGAGCACGCCGTGATGAGCGAGAAAGAAAAATACATCCACTCGACCAACCGCCACTTCACCCTGACGATCACCGACGAGCAATATCGCCAGATCACCGCCGAGGTGCGCAAGTGGCAGAACGCGCCGGGCAAGTTCTACGACCTGGAAACGCGCAACTGCATCCATTTCGTCGGCCGGATGGCGCAGATCCTCGGGCTCAGGGTCGATTATCCCGACAACATGCTGCGGCGTCCGAAAAAGTGGCTCAACCGCGTTGCCAGCCTCAATCCCAGCCTCAAGGCCAAGCAGATTAAGTAGGGGATAGGCGCGCGCCCTGCTTGCCGCCTCCGCCGCAATCGGGAATCACTCTCCCATGGCGATTCTTTCCGACAAGTGGATCCGTGAGCAGGCGACCAGCCACGGCATGATCGAGCCCTTCGTCGAGGCACAGCGGCGCGAGGGCGTGATCTCCTATGGCCTCTCCTCCTACGGCTATGACGCGCGGGTCGCGCCCGAGTTCAAGATCTTCACCAATGTCGACAGCGCGGTGGTCGATCCCAAGAATTTCGCCGCCAACAGCTTTGTCGACCGCGAGACCGATGTCTGCGTGATCCCGCCCAATTCCTTCGCGCTCGCGCGCACCGTCGAATATTTCCGCGTGCCAGAGGACGTGCTGGTGATCTGTCTCGGCAAGAGCACTTATGCGCGCTGCGGGATCATCGTCAACGTGACCCCGCTGGAGCCGGGCTGGGAAGGCCACGTGACGCTCGAGTTCTCGAACACCACCCCGCTGCCGGCCAAGATCTACGCCAATGAAGGCGCGTGCCAGTTCCTGTTCCTCAAGGGCAACGAACGCTGCGAGACCAGCTACAAGGATCGCGCGGGCAAATATATGGGCCAGCGCGGGGTCACCCTGCCGCGGCTGTAAAGCGCCTTGCCGGCGTCGACAGCAATCGCGAACACCGGACATTCCGTTTTCGACCCGCTTGCGGACGTTCCAATTGTCAGTCATGAAGTTCGCATGAGTTATTTATCCGCAGTTCTCGCCTGC
>JBFHIF010000014.1:0-11096 GCA_041596595.1 Erythrobacter sp.
GTCGTGCTGCCTCCGGCCAAGGTCAATCCCGAATGGGCGCAGGTCGGCGGTTCGGCGAGCAAGTCCTACGGGCATCTCGCGTTGTCGGAATCGCCGTCGAAGGTCTGGACCGCACGGGTCCCGGGAGCGGACAATCGCCGGCGGCTCGCAGCCGCACCGGTGATCGGCGGCGGGCGGCTTTTCGCGGTCGGATCGGACGGCTCTATCCACGCTATCGACAAGAATATCGGCGCGCGCATCTGGACCGTCACGCCCAAGCTCGATGACGACCTTCGCGCCTCGGCCTTCGGTGGCGGGGTGAGCTTCGAGAACAATATCCTCTACGCCACCAATGGCGCGGGCGAGGTGATGGCTCTAAACTCTCAGGACGGCTCGGAAATCTGGAGGGTTAAGCCGGCAGGCCCGCTGCGCGGATCACCCACGATCGCATTCGGCCAGGTGTTCGTGATGACCCAGGACAACCAGGTGATCGCGCTCAACGCGCAGGATGGCACGCTGGTGTGGGACGAATCGGGTTCGACCGCGCAATCGGGCGTGTTCGGTGTCGCCGCGCCTGCCGCAGGGCAGGGCACGGTGATCGCGGGCTATTCCTCCGGCGAACTCAGCGCCTATCGCTATGAAAACGGCCGCACCTTGTGGGCCGACGCGCTGGCACGGACCAACATTTCCACCCAGGTCGGTTCGCTGACCGATATCGACGCCGATCCGATCATCGATTCGGGCCGTGTCTATGCGCTGGGCCAGGGCGGGCGCATGGCCGCCTACGAACTGGTCACCGGGCAGCGGATCTGGGAGCTCAATCTGGCCGGTATCTCGACCCCGGCGATCGCGGGCGAGTGGATATTCACTCTCACCGACGATGCAAGGCTGCTCGCCATCGCGCGTTCGACCGGGCGGGTGCGTTGGATCACCCAGCTCCAGCGTTATCGCGACGAGAAGGACCGCAAGGGTCCGATCTTCTGGACCGGGCCGGTCCTCGCGGGCGGAAACCTGTGGATCGCGAGCTCGCGCGGCGAAGTCTGGCGGGTCAGCACCGGCGAAGGTTCGGCGCAGCTGTTCGCCGATATCGACCAGCCGGTGAGCCTCCCGCCGATCGTGGCGGACAACTACCTGTATCTGCTCGACGATAGCGGCACGATCCACGCCTGGCGCTAGGCCCCGCAAGGGCGGCGGACACCGCCGCGCTACGAGGGCGTTAACCCTTTTGCGCTAGGCGCGAGAGCGTGATGAGCGCGAATGCACGGCCACTGGCGGCGGGCACACGGCCCGCTCCGCCCCCCAGCGATGTCTCGGCAGGCGTGGGCCTTGCCGGACTGCTCGGCCTGTTCGCGTGGATCCTGTTCTGTCGCAATTACCCGGTTTTCGCCCAGTGGGCGGGGCTGGGCGGCGCGTTCTCACCCGATCGCGGGGTTCTTTCCGGTCCCTATGCAGCGCTCGCGGCGATGATATTCACCGCGGGGCCGATGGCGCTGTGGTCGATGCTGGTCGACCGGGTGCACCTGCGCCCCTCGACCGGGATCGACTGGTCGCGCAAACGCTCTGTCGCTGATATGCTGCCGATCTCCTGCGTCAAGATCACCGGCCTGTGGGCGACCTTCGCGATCCTAGCGGCAATCTACGCGATGTGCCGCTGGTATTGGGACGGCCAGTATCTCTTCGCGATGCAGGTCCTGGGCTTCGCCGTGCTGCCGCTGGCGGCGCTTGCGGTCCCCTATGTCGTCTGGCTCGACCGGCGCATGGCCGAACCGCGCGACTATACCTGGCATTTCGGCGCGCTGCTGCTCGGCCAGCCGGGCTGGGACGCGGGAGAGATCAAGAAACACTGGCGCGCGTGGATCATCAAGGGGTTCTTCGGCGCGTTCATGATCTCGATCCTGCCGGCAGGCTTTGCCTATGTGGTCGAGGCCGATCTCTCCGCGATCGCATCGAACCCGATCGCGCTCGGGATGCTGTGCATCACCTTGCTGTTCGTGGTCGATGTCCAGATCGGGACCGTCGGCTATCTGTTCACCCTGCGCCCGCTCGACGCGCATATCCGTTCAGGTAACCCGTTCGTTGGCGGCTGGCTGGCCGCGCTGCTGTGTTACCCGCCCTTCGTCTGGGGGCTGATCGGCGCCAACAACCAGGTGCTGAGCTATGAGACCAATGTCGCGAGCTGGGGGCACTGGCTCGCGGGCAGCGAGACGATGCTGTGGGCCTGGGCGGGCTGGCTGGTGTTTCTGACCGCCATCTATGCCTGGGCAACGGTCATTTTCGGGATCCGGTTTTCGAACCTCACCTATCGCGGCGTGATCACCAACGGCCCCTACCGCTACACCCGTCACCCGGCCTATCTGGCGAAGAACCTCTATTGGTGGTTTTCGGTGCTGCCGTTCCTCGTCACCAGCGGTTCAGCGGCGGACGCTGCCCGCAACACCTTCTTCCTGCTGGTGGTCAACGCGATCTATTACTGGCGCGCGCGGACCGAGGAAGCGCACCTGCTCGCCGAAGACCCGAAATACCGCGACTATTATGAGTGGATGGAGCATCACGGGCTCATCACCGCGCCGCTCGCCCGACTGAAGCGACGCCTATCGGGCGGTGGCCGAACGAACGCTCCCGCAATCGGCGCGGCCGAACCGGCCGAGTAAGGCTCAGCGCAGCGGCGCTCCGTCATCGGCCTGGTATTTGCGCAATTCGAGGATTTCGAGGTCGAGTTCGCCCAGCGCCTTCTGGAACGCGGCCATGTGCGGGGTAGCGAAATGTTCCGCAAGAGCGGCCTCGTCGCGCCATTTCTCGGTGATGTGGAGGACCGCGGGGTCGAGGATATCCTGCGCATAGGCGTAGGAGATGCAGCCGCTTTCTGCGCGGCTCGCCTCGATCATCGCCGTCAGCGCTGCGCGCCCGTCTTCGAGAGCACCTTCGCCCAGTTTCGCCTGTGCCAGCACGATCAGCATTGCCGTTCTCCTAGAACGAGTATTTGTAGACCCGCGAAATGTCGCCGTTCCATTCGCCGTGATAGGCATCGAGCAGGCGCTGGGCGGGCACCTTGCCGCTCGCGACGATCTCCTCGAGCGTGTCGAGAAAGCCGGTCTCGTTGTCGCCGCTCGCATTGAGCCGCGCGCGCGATGCGAGCCCCTGGCGGGCGATGCCGAGCGCGTCGCGGCCGAGATCCTGCAAGGTTCCGTTTCCGCCCGGGAGCCGGGTGTCGAGCGCGAGGCGGGGCACTTCGCTGCGCAGCCGTTCGCGCTCCTCCATCGACCAGTCCTTGACCAGATCCCAGGCGGCATCGAGCGCGCCCTGATCGTAGAGCAGTCCGACCCACAAGGCAGGCAGGGCGCAGATCCGGCTCCACGGCCCGCCATCGGCGCCGCGCATCTCGAGAAAGCTCTTGAGGCGGACCTCGGGGAAGGCGGTCGAGAGGTGATCCCACCAGTCGCTCGGCCGCGGGCGCTCTCCGGGGAGCGCGGGCAGCCGCCCGTCGAGGAAATCGCGGAAACTCTGCCCCGCCGCGTCGATATATTTGCCGTCGCGGAAGACGAAATACATCGGCACGTCGAGCATGTATTCGGCCCAGCGCTCGTAGCCAAAATCGTCCTCGAACACGAAAGGCAGCATCCCGGTGCGGTGCGGATCGGTGTCCGACCAGATATGGCTGCGATAGGACAGGAACCCGTTGGGCTTGCCCTCGGTGAACGGCGAATTGGCGAACAGCGCGGTGGCGAGCGGCTGCAAGGCGAGCCCGACGCGGAACTTCTTCACCATGTCGGCTTCGGACGAATAGTCGAGATTGACCTGGATGGTGCAGGTCCGCAGCATCATGTCTAGGCCGAGATTGCCGACCCTGGGCATATGCCGCATCATGATGTCGTAGCGGCCCTTGGGCATGACCGGCAGGTCGTCGCGCGCCTTGTCGGGCCACATGCCGAGCCCGATGAACCCGACCCCGAAGCGTTCGCCCACTTCCTTGACCTGGTTGAGGTGGCGCCCGGTCTCGGCGCAGGTGTCGTGCAGGTTTTCGAGCGGCGCACCTGACAGTTCGAGCTGGCCCGCCGGTTCGAGGCTGACCGCGCCGTCGGTACCCTTCAAGGCGATGACCTTGCCGCCTTCCTCGACCGGTTGCCAGCCGAAATCGGTCATCGCCATCAGGATGTCGTGGATGCCGCCGGGCTCGTCATAGGACGGAGCGCTGTGATCCTTGCGATGATAGACCAGCTTTTCGTGCTCGGTCCCGATCCGCCAGTCGGCCTTGGCCTTCTCGCCATTGGCAAAGGGCGCGATCAGCTGATCGCGGCTTTCGATGATCGGTTCGTCATCGGCAGAGGTTTCGCGCGTGCTCATGTCGGTCGCCTTAGGTATGCATGGTTTGTGTGCAAAGCGCGAAATTGCAAAGGCGATGACAAAACTATCGCTCGTCCCCTGCCGCGTCCTGCCAGTCGCCCGATGCCGCCATCCACAGCGAAAGCGCCGCGATCGCCGCCGTTTCCCCGCGAAGGATGCGCGGGCCAAGCGTGATCGCGCGCGCCTGGGGCAGCGCGCGGATCGCCTCGCGCTCGGCATCGTCGAAGCCGCCTTCGGGCCCGGTCAGGATCGCCGATGGCCCACGGTGTGCGGCAAAGCTTTCGAGCGCGGGCGTGCCGCCCAGTTCGTCGGCGAAGAACAGCGCGCGGTCCTCGGGCCACTCGGCCAGCAGGGCGGCAAGCTTCATCGGCTCGCATAGCTCGGGCAGCGCGGTTCGCGCGCATTGTTCGGCCGCCTCGGTTACCAGCACGCGGGCGCGCTCGGTGTTGAGCTTGTCGGCAACGCAGCGCCGCGCGATCACCGGCTGGATCCGTGCAGCGCCCAGTTCGGTCGCCTTTTCGAGAACGAGGTCGAAACGGTCCTTCTTGAGCAAAGCGGGGACGAGCCACAGATCGGGCACCGCTTCGCGCGCGCGCAATTGCTCGACCACTTCGAGCGCGACCGACCTCTTGCTCGCCTCGACGACCCGCGCCGCCCACTCACCGGTCACGTCGTCGCACAACACCACCGCGTCTCCTGGGGCGACGCGCATCACCCGGACAAGGTAATGCGCGTGGCTCCCGTCGAGCGTGATCTGCGCGCTGCGGGACACGGGTTGGGGCACGAAAAGTCGCGGGGCGCTCCGGGGCGGCCAGGCGGGAGTTGCGGGCATGGCTTTTCCCTAGTCGCGGGCAAGGCTAGGGAGCAAGACATGAACGATTCCGTCGTCCCCGACAGCGAGCGCAAGAGCCTATCGGGCGGGCTGGTCGCGCGGTTGCCGCAATTACCGCGCGATCTCGCGCAGCTGGCGCGGTTCGATCGCCCGATCGGCTGGTGGCTGCTGTTCTGGCCGTGCGCGTTCGGGGTGTGGCTGGCGGGCGCGGGGGTGCGGATCGATCTGCTCGCCTGGCTGCTGCTCGGCAGCATCGCGATGCGCGGGGCGGGCTGCGTCTATAACGACATCGTCGATGCCGATCTCGATGCCCGGGTGGCGCGCACCGCGGCGCGCCCGGTGGCAAGCGGGCGGGTGTCGAAACGCTTCGCCTGGGCCTGGCTTTTCGCGCTGTGCCTGGTCGGCCTCGTCGTGCTGCTGCAATTGAGGCTCGAGGCGCAGCTTATCGCGCTTTCAAGCCTCGTCCTGGTCGCCGCCTATCCGTTCATGAAACGCATCACCTGGTGGCCGCAGGCCTGGCTCGGCCTCGTGTTCAACTGGGGTCTGCTGGTCGGGTGGACACAGCTGAGGTGGGACAATTGGGACGTGATCGCCTGCATCTATGCCGGATGCGTTGCCTGGGTGATCGGATATGACACGATCTACGCGCTGCAGGACCGCGAGGACGATGCACTGGTCGGGATCCGCTCCTCGGCGCTGGCGCTGGGCAACCGGGTTCATGCCGGGGTCGCGGCGTTCTACATCGCGGCGGTCGCGCTGTGGGCAGGGGGTATCTGGCTCTATCGGCCCGACTGGATTGCCTTGCTCGCGCTGCTTCCGGTGGCGTTCCACCTGCTGTGGCAGGTCGCCACGCTCGATTCCACGGACCCCGACAATCCGCTCGCCCGGTTCCGTTCGAACCGCTGGGCGGGCGCGCTGATGGCGGCAGCCTGTTTCGTGGTCGGAAACGCCTGATGTGCAACCTCTATCGCATGACCAAGAACGCCGATGAGGTCGCCAAGTGGTTCGACGCGATCGAGGCGGCAGGCGGGGCCAATTTCGGTGAGGAAGTCTATCCCGGCTATCCTGGCCTCGTCGTCGCCGAGGGCGCGGTGAAGCCAATGAGCTGGGGCTTTCCGCTGGTGATGAAGGGCAAGAGCGGCCAGCCCTTGAAGCCCAAGCCGGTCAACAACGCGCGCACCGACAAGCTCGACAGCTTCTTCTGGCGCTATTCGTTCGAGGAGCGCCGCTGCCTCATTCCGGTCAGCGCCTGGGCCGAGGCGCAGGGGGCCAAGGGCGCCAAGACCCGCACATGGCTATCGCTGCCCGATACAGAACTGTTCGCCTGCGCGGGGGTGTGGCGCGACAGCGACGAATTCGGCCAGTGCTATTCGATGGTGATGACCGACAGCGCCGGTTCGGCGGCCGAGGCGGTTCACACAAGGATGCCGGTGCTGCTGGCTCCAGATGACCATGCGACATGGCTTTCGGGCGGGAGCGAGGAGGCGCACGCCCTGTGCCGGGCGTGGCCGGGCGAAATCGCAATCGATCGCACCGACCAGCCCTGGACGCGCGGCGCGGCAAGCCAGAAGCCGCTGCTCTAGGAATAGCTGACCACTTCGAACTCGATCCTGTCCCAGTCGAAGAAATAGAACCTCTGCCCCGGTTCGTAATCGTCGTGACCGAACGGCCTGAGCCCGGCATCGGTTACAACCCTCTCGGCAGATGCGAGATCATCGACCACGAGGCCTATATGGTTGAGCGGCGCTCCCTTCGAAAAATCGCCGGTCACTTCAGGTGAGGTGTAGAGCGCGAGATAGGTCGCGCCGTTGCCATTCTCGCCGACATGGATGGTGTCGCCGCCAAGCTGCGATTTGCCGCGCCAGCGTTCGCCCCAGCCGCACAATTGCGCGAACAGGTCGGCGCTGCGCTGGGGGTCGGTCACCGAGAGATTGGCGTGTTCGATCCGTCCTTTGGGCATTTCGGTGGTCTCCTGTTGATCGTCTGCATTTGTTGGGCGCGAATCGCGCGCTTGATGACCATGCAATCTCAACCTAACTTGAGGTCAAGCAATCTATTCAGGAGCGCGGTAACGATGACGAAAAGGGCCGCCGATCTGATCGCAATCGGCGAAATGGCGCGGCGCACCGGGCTCGCGGTGTCGGCAATCCGTTTCTACGAGGTCAAGGGACTGGTCGAACCGATCCGCACCGGCGGCAACCAGCGCCGCTTCCTGCGCTCGGACATCCGCCGGGTGAGCTTCATCAGGATCGCGCAGCAGCTCGGGCTGACACTGGGCGAAATCGAGACCGAACTGGCGCGGCTCCCGCATGGCCGCACGCCCAATGCGAAGGACTGGCGCGCGATCAGCGCCGCGATCCGCGACCGGCTCGATGCGCGGATCGCCGAACTCGAGCGGGTGCGCGATCGGCTCGACGGATGTATCGGCTGCGGCTGTTTGAGCCTGAAGAATTGCGCGATCTACAATCCCGAGGATCGGCTCGGCGAAGAGGGGCCGGGCCCCCGGCAGCTCGTCGCGGACTAGGTTTCGGGGCCGAGTTCGGGGTCGAGATCGCGCGGCCTCGCGAAGTGGACCAGCGTGCCGCAATAGTTCTTGAGCTCGCTCCAGCTGTCGATCTTCAGTTCGAGCACCGCGAAAGTCGCGGTCGGAAACTTGACCGATGCCTCGTCGAACAATTCGTTCTCGCGCGCGGGTGAAACGAGTTCGAGGACGATGTCCTGCAAGCCCGGATTGTGCCCCGCGACGAGCACCGCACGCGGTTCGGGATCGTGCGCGGCGGCGTGTTCCTGCACCGTTTCGAGAATAGTATCGGCGCTGGCGAGATAGATTCGCCTGTCGAATTCGGGCGTGATCGCGGGAAGTGCCTCCTCGAGCGTGGCGGTGACCCGTGCGGCGGGGCTGGCGACCAGCAGGTCCCACTTGATGCCGTGTTCGCGGATGTGCTTGCCGATCAGCGCCGCGCCGCGCCGTCCGCGATCGTTCAATCCGCGCTCGAAATCGCACTTGGCGACATCGTCCCAGTCGGACTTGGCGTGGCGCAGCAATCCGAGGATCTTCGTCACGCCTTCAAACCTCCCGAAAAATACGCGGCTTCGTCGTCAGAGTGCAAAGCACGATTGGCGCGCGGCTGTAAACCCGCCTCGCACAAGGCGTTTTGCCAAAGTCCGCAATCAGCGCGCGTCAGGTGGCTGTGCGGTTTCCTCGGGCAGCGCGTCCTCGCGCTCGCCGATCAGCCCCTGCCGCACCCGCTCGAGCGCTTCCTCGAGCGTAACCCGGTGAACCGCGGTGCCTTGGGGAAAGGCGCTGAGCAGACGGCTGGGAAACGCCGCCGACAGCACGACGAAATGGCCGTGATCGTCCTTGTTGCGGACCAGTCGGCCAAACGCCTGCGCCAGCCGCGCGCGGATGATGCGGTCATCGTAGCGCCCGCCATGTTCGGCGGCGGCGCGGCGCGCCTTGTGGAGAATGTCGGGGCGCGGCCACGGGACCGCTTCGAGCACCACGCAGCGCAAGCTGCGCCCCGGCACGTCGACCCCGTCGCGCAGCGCATCGGTGCCGAGCAGGCTCGCGCGCGGATCGTCGCGGAAGATATCGACCAGCGTCCCGGTGTCGATCGGATCGACATGCTGGGCGTAAAGCGGCAGCCCCGACCGGGCGAGCCGGTCGGCGATCCGTCCATGGACGCTCCTGAGCCGCCGGATCGCGGTGAACAGGCCGAGCACGCCGCCGCCGCTCGCCTCGATCAGCCGCGCATAGGCTCCCGCAAGGCCGGGAAGATCGCCCTTCTTCACGTCGGTGACGATCAGCACTTCGGCGCGGGCGGCGTAATCGAACGGGCTCTCCGCCGCCGATAGCAGCGGGGGGCCATCGACATGCGCCGCGCCCGAGCGCGCGATCGCGCTGTCCCACCGATCGCCGTCATCCGCCCCGGTCCGGTCGGTCAGCGTCGCGCTGGTCAGCATCACCCCGTGCGCGGGCTCGAGCACCACCTTGGCGAACGGCTTCATCGGGTCGAGCCAGCGGCGATGCACCGCGACATCAAATTCGCGCGCATCGCTGCGATCGACCGCGAGCCAGTCGACGAATTCGGGGTCGGCGGGGCCGCCGAGCCGATCGAGCAGCGCCTCCCACGCGGCGAGCATGTCGATCCGCCAGCCGAGCGCGAACCGCGCGCCCTCGACCCGCGCTCGTCCCGCTGCGTCGAGCCAGTCGGGCGGATCGGTGACGATCGCCTCGAGCCGCGCGCCAAGCCGGATCAGCGGCGTGCGGATCGCGGCGAGCGCCTCGCCCGCCGCGGCTGCCGCCTCGATCACCTCGCCCGGAAGCCCGCTCGCCTCGGTCTCGATCCCGTAGCCCGCTTCCTGCCCACCGCTCTCGTCGCGCGCATAGGTGACCTGCCGAACCGCCGCGAGCAGCGCCTCGACCGGGCCTGCGGGACTGTTCTCGACCAGCCGCTGCAGCCAGCCATCGGCGGGCAGCGCGCGGCCTGCCTCGATCGCGTCCTCGATCGCTTCGCCGCCGGCCTCGTCATAGCTGGCGATATCGGCCAACCGCGCGGCGAGCCCGCGCCTGCGCCCGCGGCTGTTCTTCTCCGGTCCCATGATCCAGCGGCGAAGCTCGATCGCCTCCTGACCTGAAAGGCTCGCGGCAAAGGTCGAATCCGCGGCATCGAAGACGTGGTGGCCCTCGTCGAACACCAGCCGCGTCGGGCGCTGCGCATGGTCGCGCCCGCGCGCGGCGTTGACCATCACCAGCGCGTGATTGGCAATCACGAGATCGGCCTGCGCGCTATTGCGCGCGGCGCGCTCGATGAAGCATTTGCGGTAATGCGGGCAGCCGGCATAGATGCATTCGCCGCGCTGATCGGTGAGCGCGGTGATCCCCCGCCGACGGAACAGCGTGCCGAGCCAGCCGGGCAGGTCTCCGCCGATCATGTCGCCATCGCTGGTATAGGCCGCCCAGCGCGCGACCAGTTGCGCCAGCACCGCCGGTCGCCCGGCGAACCCGCCCTGCAGCGCGTCCTCGAGATTGAGGAGGCAGAGATAGTTTTCGCGCCCCTTGCGCACTACCACGGGTCGGCTCCCGTCGGAGCGGCGTTCGGGCCACGCGCGGCGGCTCTCGGCGCGCAATTGGCGCTGGAGGTTCTTGGTGAAGGTCGAGACCCACACCGTCCCGCCCGAGGCCGAGGCCCACAGCGAGGCCGGGGCGAGATAGCCCAGCGTCTTGCCGATCCCGGTCCCGGCCTGCGCCAGCGCCAGGTGCGGCACGTCGCGCGCGCTGCGCGGGGCGAAGATGCGCGAGGCGTCGCTGGCATATTCGCGCTGTCCCTCGCGCCTTTCGGAGCCTTCGCCGGTGAGGTGATCGAGCTGGGCGAGCACGTCGTCCACCTTGAGATCGACCTGCCGCGGTGCGCCGCGCTCGGGCGCTTCTTCCCATTCGGGAAGGGTCGCGAACAGCCAGCGTTCGGCGCGTTCGGGCCGGGCAATATGCGGTTTGAGCACCTGCGCCCAGGGCCAGCGCAGCCGTTCGAGGCTCATCTGTGCGCTCCATGCCCCCGCGCGCTCGCGCCATTCCGGGTCCTCGCAGGCCGCGACCAGCGCCCCTGCCGCCGCCTGGAGAAAGGCGGGCACGGTATCGTCCCCCTGCGGTTCCTCGATCTCCAGCGCCTGCGCGAGGCCACGCGGCGTGGGCACGCAGAACCGCGCCGGATGGACGAAGGCGAAAAGCTCGAGCAGGTCGAGGCCCGACAGGTCGGGATAGCCAAGCCGGTTAGCAACCAGCGGGGCGTTGAGGATCAGAACCGGCGTGTCCGAGGCGGCCATGATCGCATCGCCCTTGGACACCGCCCCGGTCTCGCCATTGGCCATCCGCAGCCAGTTGCCCGCATGGCTCGCGTGGAGCGCGGGCAAGGGCAACGGGCTAGGCTGGGAACGATCAGGCACA
>JBFHIF010000015.1:0-10993 GCA_041596595.1 Erythrobacter sp.
CCCTCATTGGAACCGATGCCTTTCAGGAAGCCGATACGGTGGGCATCACCCGCCACTGCACCAAGCACAATTACCTGGTGAAAGACCCCGCCGACCTTGCCGCGACGATCGACGAGGCTTTCCTGATCGCCACGACCGGACGCCCCGGTCCAGTCGTGGTCGACATCCCCAAGGATGTGCAGATTGCGGTTTCTTCCGAAAACCGGGCCTCGCCGCCAACAGCTTCGCATCGCTACACCCCGCAGATGGCGGCCAGCGCCGAGCAGATCACCGAAGCCATAGAGATGATCCAGCAGGCCGAGCGACCGGTTTTCTACACCGGCGGGGGCGTGATAAATTCGGGCCCCGAAGCGAGCCGGTTGCTGCGACAGTTTCAGGATCTGACGGGTGCGCCGGTGACCTCGACTCTGATGGGTCTGGGGGCGTTTCCTCATACTCATCCCGACTGGCTCGGCATGTTGGGGATGCACGGAACGTTCGAAGCGAACATGAGCATGAACCGCTGCGACGTGATGGTCTGTATCGGGGCGCGGTTCGATGACCGGGTGACCGGAAGGCTTGATGCGTTTTCGCCGGAATCGAAGAAGATCCACATCGATATCGATCGATCCTCGATCAACAAGAACGTTCGTGTCGATCAGGGTATCGTGGGCGACTGCGCCACGGTACTGGGGCAACTGGTCGAAGCCTGGGGTTCGCGCAAGCCACGCGATCTGGGCGAATGGAAGGCGCGCATCGCCGGATGGCGCGCGCGCGAAAGCTTGGCCTACCCCGACCGATCACAGACCGAGCCCGATGCCATCATGCCGCAAAAGGCGGTCGAGCGACTGTTCGCTCTTACGAGAGACCGCGACCCGATCATCACCACCGAAGTGGGTCAGCACCAGATGTGGGCCGCCCAGTATTTCGGGTTCGACAGGCCGAACAGGTGGCTGACCAGCGGTGGCCTTGGCACGATGGGCTACGGAATGCCGGCTGCCATCGGCGCCCAGCTGGGTTTTCCCGATGCGCTGGTGATCGATATCGCGGGCGAGGCTTCGATCCAGATGAACATCCAGGAACTCGGCACCGCCTCGCAATACCGGCTCCCGATCAAGGTCTTCATCCTCAACAACGAATATATGGGGATGGTCCGCCAGTGGCAGGAACTGACCTATGAAAGCCGCTATTCCAATTCCTATTCGGATAGCCTGCCCGATTTTGTGAAGCTCGCCGAAGCCTATGGCTGGAAGGGCATACGGATCGAGCGCGAAGAAGATCTCAATTCCGCGATCGAAGCGATGATCGCGCATGATGGCCCGGTGATGGTCGATTGCTGCGTGGCAAAGGATGCCAATTGCCTGCCAATGATCCCCAGCGGGGCTGCGCATACGGACATGCTGCTCTATGGCGATCAGGTCGATGGAACGATGGACGACGCCGCCAAGGCGTTGGTCTGAGCGCGGCGCGAGGGGACCCGGTTATCATGAAGATCAAGAGCGCGGCGGCAGAGCGCCATGTCCTGAACGTGACGGTCGATAACGAGCCCGGCATCCTCGCCAAGATCACCGGCCTGTTCACCGCGCGCGGCTACAATATCGACAGCTTGACGGTGGCCGATATCACCGAGGATCACGCGGTGAGCCGGATCACGATCGTGACCAGCGGGCCGCCCGAGGTCATCGACCAGATCGAGGCGCAACTCGAACGGCTCGTCCCCGTCCACAAGGTCACCGACCTCACCACAGCAGGCGCGCATGTCGAGCGCGAACTCGCGCTGGTGAAGGTGAGCGGGACAGGCGAAAAACGGGTCGAGGCCTTGCGGATCGCCGAGCTGTTCCGCGCCAACGTCGTCGATACGACGATCGAGAGCTTTGTCTTCGAACTGACCGGAGTCCCGGACAAGATCGACAGCTTCATCACCCTGATGCGTCAACTCGGCCTCGTCGAGGTTGGCCGCTCGGGGATCGTGGGAATGATGCGCGGCGCAGAAGGCGCCTGAACAAGGGAAATGCAATGAAGGTTTACTACGACGCCGACGCCGATCTGGGCCTGATCAAGAACAAGAAGATCGCCGTGCTTGGCTACGGCTCGCAGGGTCACGCCCATGCCCAGAACTTGCGCGACAGCGGGATCGAAGAGGTGGCCATTGCGCTGCGCGAAGGCTCATCGAGCGCGAAAAAGGCGCAGGATGCGGGCTTCAAGGTGCTCTCAAATACCGAGGCGGCGAAATGGGCCGACATCCTTATGATCCTCGCCCCTGACGAACACCAGGCTGGGATCTGGGAAAACGATCTTGCAGGACACATGAAGCCGGGTAGCGCGCTTGCTTTCGCTCACGGGCTCAACATCCATTTCGGCCTGATCGAGCCTCCGCAGGATATCGATGTCATCATGATCGCGCCCAAGGGGCCGGGTCATACGGTCCGCTCCGAATATCAGCGCGGCGGCGGCGTGCCTTGCCTGATTGCCGTCCATCAGGATGCCAGCGGCAATGCGCACGACGTGGCTCTCGCCTATGCCAGCGGTGTCGGCGGCGGGCGCTCGGGCATCATCGAGACCAATTTCAAGGAAGAATGCGAAACCGACCTGTTCGGCGAACAGGCGGTGCTTTGCGGGGGCATCACCCACCTGATCCAGGCCGGGTTCGAAACCCTCGTCGAGGCCGGTTACGCACCCGAAATGGCCTATTTCGAGTGTCTTCATGAAACAAAGCTGATCGTCGACCTGCTTTATGAAGGCGGGATTGCGAACATGCGCTATTCGATCTCGAACACCGCCGAATATGGCGACATCAAGACGGGGCCGCGCATCATCACCGAGGAAACCAAGGCCGAGATGAGGCGCGTCCTCGCCGACATCACCTCGGGCCGGTTCGTGAAGGATTTCGTGCTCGATAATCGCGCCGGCCAGCCCGAACTCAAGGCTAGCAGGAAAGCGGCCGAGGCGCATCCGATCGAAAAGACCGGCGCGCAGCTTCGCGCAATGATGCCGTGGATCAGCGCCAACAAGCTGGTGGACAAGGAACGCAACTGACTTCAGGCTCGCGGGCCAGATGCTGACCCGCAACACCGCGATAATCCTTGTTCTGTGCGCGATCGCCTGGGTGCTGATCGTGGTCCGGCTCGCCAATCGCGAACCTGCCTACGAACCCCGCCCGATCGTGGCGGCGCGCGAAGACGTGCAGGCATTCGCGCGCCAGCAACTCGAAGGACTGCAGCGCCGCTCGTTCGCCGAGGGGCGCGAATTGTGCGGGGTGATCGTGGAAGATGCGGGCGGGCGATTGTCGACATTGGACGTGGCCGAGGGCGACATCGCCAATTGCCAATACACGTACGAAGGGCGACCGGGCATAACCCCGGTCGCCAGCTTTCACACCCATGGCGGCGCAAGCATCCGCTACGACGACGAAGCACCCAGTCTCCAGGATCTCCAGAGCGATATCTCGAGCCGCATGGATGGGTATGTGGCGACACCCGGCGGACGGTTCTGGCGGATCGACTGGCGATCGCAGACGGCCAATCTGATCTGCGGCGAAGGCTGCCTGACACAGGATCCCAAGTATTCCCCCTGCCCCGCTCACGAACCCGCCGATCAATACGATATCAAACGACTGCAGCAGCGGTTCCGCGATACACCCGCGACCTGCTGAAGGCACTCGCTTCGACAAGGGCCAGCCATGCGACTTACCAATTGTCACAATATCGATGATTTCCGCCGTCTGGCGAAGCGTCGGCTGCCTTTCCCGGTCTTCGACTATATCGACGGCGCGGCCGATGACGAACTGACCAAGGCGCGCAACACCGAAGCTTTTGATACCTGCGACCTCGTGCCCGATGTCCTTGCCGGCGTGGCCGAAATCGATCCGTCATGCGTGATCCTGGGGCGGAAAAGCGCCCTTCCCCTCATGCTTTCGCCCACCGCGGTTCAACGTGCGTTTCACTGGGAGGGAGAGCGCGCAGTTGCCAGGGCGGCAGAACGGTTTGGCCTGTGGTTCGGGATTTCGAGCCTTGCGACCCATTCGATCGAGGACATCGCGGCTATCACGAGCGCGCCCAAGCTATTCCAGCTCTACGTCCACAAGGACCGCTCGCTCAATTCCCACATGATCCAGCGATGCCGCGACGCCGGTTTCGATGCCCTGGCGCTGACGGTCGACACGATCGTTTCGGGCAAGCGCGAGCGATGCCTGCGCTCCGGCTTTACGACCCCGCCCCGCTTCACCCCTGCAAGCCTCTCCAGCTATGTCCGGCACCCGCGTTGGACCCTCGACTACCTGTTTCGCGGCGGTCGCTTTCGCCTGCCCAATCTCGATGGTCATGTGCGGCAGGGATCGAGCCAGGCGGTGAGCATTGCCGACTATTTCAACACCATGCTCGACCCGTCGCTCGACTGGGCCCGGGCGGCAGCGATCCGCGAGGAATGGGGCGGGAAATTCGTGTTGAAGGGCGTGATGAGCACCAACGATGCGCGGCGTGCGGTGGAGATCGGAGCCGATGCGATCATGATATCCAATCACGGCGGGCGCCAGCTTGACGGCAGCCGCGCGCCGTTCGATCAGTTGCGCGAAATCGTCGACGCGGTCGGCGGAGAGATAGAAATCATCTGCGATGGCGGTGTGCGGCGCGGCACGCATGTGCTCAAAGCGCTGTGTGCGGGTGCAAGTGCAGCGTCGGGCGGGCGGATGTATCTCTATGCGCTGGCCGCCGCCGGTCAGGCCGGGGTCGAACGCGCATTGTCGATCATGCAGGATGAGATCGAGCGCGGCATGCGGCTGATGGGCGTGACCCGGCTCGACCAATTGACGAGCGAGCGTGTAAGGTGGCGGTGATGGGGGAACCGGATGGTAATTAGAACCAGCACATTGACGATCATGATCTTGCTGGCCCTGTGCGCGTGCGGGCAGGCCCCTGCTCCCGAAGCTCCCCCCGATCCTGAAGCGGAAGCGCAGGCCTTCGCGGCCCGTATTGGGGGCGCACCTGTGCAGGACAAGGCCCCGCAGGCGCCGCAAATTGCGCCACCGTTGCAAGAATTGGACTGGGGCGCATGCGGCGAAGCACGCGTGGGGATTTTTCTTGGTCGCGTAGCCAATGCCCCGACCCGCGCGGAAATTTTCGCCCTCGTCGGCCAGCGCAACGAGGTGCGGTTCGTCCGCCCCGGCAGCGTCCTCCTTTCACCCGATCCTGCCAATCCAAGGCTCAATCTCCTGCTCGATAGCCAGGACATCATCCGGGATGCACGCTGCGGATAGGCCCATCGCCGATGCCGCGCTCATTTTAGGGGGTTGAGCGCAGGTCCAATCTGGGCAAGGATGATACGGCATGAAAGCGACACTCGGCCTCGACCTACGACTTACACGCCCTTGGGCGTGACTGGCCGCGCGGACAATTGCAGCGGCCCAACTCCCAAGGGTTAATCCGCCGCAAAGCCATTTCCTCCCGCGAAAAGCACCGTCATCATGCCCATGCTCTCTAATCCCTCGATCAAGTATCGCCCTTTCGGGCAGATCGCTCTGCCCGACCGTCAATGGCCATCACGCCTGATCGAGCGGGCACCACGCTGGCTCTCGACCGATCTTCGCGATGGCAACCAGGCCATCGTCGACCCGATGGATTCGGTGAAGAAGCGCCGTTTCTTCGACCTGCTTGTCGAGATCGGGGTCAAGGAAATCGAGATCGGTTTTCCCAGCGCCGGCGCGACCGAATTCGATTTCATTTCCGGGCTGGTGCAGTCGGGAGCTATCCCGGACGACGTGGTCGTCCAGGTGCTGACCCAGAGCCGCGAAGACCTGATCCGCACCAGTTTCGAAAGCCTCGCAGGCGCGCGTGCCGCGATCGTTCACCTCTACAATGCGGTCTCGCCCGCCTGGCGCGACATCGTGTTCCGGATGAGCATGGCCGAAGTGCGCGAAATCGCCACCACCGGGGCGAAAGTGATGCGCGATGAAGCCGCCAGGCGCCCCGAGACCGACTGGCATTTTCAATACAGCCCCGAGACCTTCTCGACCGCAGAGCTCGACTTCTCGATCGAGGTCTGCGCCGCCGTCATGGAGGTGCTCGCTCCCACTCCTGACAAACCGATCATCCTCAATCTTCCGGCAACGGTCGAGGCGGCGACCCCCAACATCTATGCCGACCAGATCGAGTATTTCTGCCGAAACCTGCCGAACCGCGAAGCCGCGGTGATCAGCCTGCATACGCATAACGACCGCGGAACCGGTGTCGCGGCAGCAGAGCTGGGACTGATGGCGGGGGCCGACCGGGTCGAAGGATGCCTGTTCGGCAATGGCGAGCGAACCGGCAATTGTTGCCTCGTCACGATGGCGCTGAACCTCTACACGCAAGGGATCGATCCGGGCCTCGATTTCTCCGACATCGACCGTGTGATCGAGACGGTCGAATATTGCAACGACCTGCCTGTTCATCAGCGGCACCCCTATGGCGGTGAACTGGTCTACACCGCGTTTTCGGGTAGCCACCAGGATGCGATCAAGAAGGGTTTCGAAGCGCATGAGCGCCAGAACGACGAGGCCTGGCGGGTTCCCTATCTGCCGATTGACCCCGCCGATCTCGGCCGCGATTACGAGGCGGTGATCCGCGTCAATTCGCAGAGCGGCAAAGGCGGCTTTGCATGGGTGCTGGAAAAGGATCAGGGGCTCAAATTGCCGCGCAAGATGCAGGCGGACTTCTCGCGCCATGTCCAAAGGCTCGCCGACAGCCAATCGCGCGAATTGAATGCCCAGGATATTTGGGATGCGTTCAAGGCGGCTTATCACGTTCAGACCCCCGACAAGCACTTTCAACTCATCGACTACCAGGAAACCCGCGCCAGTGACGGAACGCGGATCTTCACCGGAACGATCGCAGTGGATGGGCGCGAACAGAGCGTGTCCGGGCGCGGAAACGGCCTCATCTCGAGCGTGATCGCGACGATCCGTGACCGTTTCGGCGTTAGCCTAGATGTGGTGGACTATACCCAGCAAGCGCTGGGTAGCGGCACCGATGCCAATGCAGCGACCTATCTTGAATGCGCCGATGCTGAGGGTCGCACGATCTGGGGGTGCGGGATCGACGAAGACGTGGCCACAGCCAGCGTGCGCGCCGTTCTGAGCGCGGCGAATTCGGCGATCGCTCAATGACCGCCGGAGACGGGTTTGACACCCTTCCCGCAGAAGCCCGCGAGGTGCTGCAATTCTGGTTTCTCGAACTCTTGCCCGAGAACTGGTTCCGCCAGACCGACACCCTCGACGCGCTGATTGAAGATCGGTTCGGAACGACGCTGGCGCAGGCATCGCAGGGCGCGCTCGATCACTGGGCCGAGACGGCGCGCGGACGGCTGGCCCTGATCATCGTGCTCGACCAGTTCTCCCGCAATATCTATCGCGGGACTCCGCGAGCCTTCGCACAAGACGAATGTGCACAACGGCACACCATGGCAGCGATAGCCAACGGCGAAGACGAAAAGCTCAGTATCGATCAGCGCCAGTTCCTTTACATGCCGCTGATGCATGCCGAAGATCGCGAACTGCAGGCGAAGAGTATCGAACGGTTTGAAGCACTCGCAGCGAGCGCCGAAACCATTTTGGGCTTCGCCCGCGAGCACCGGGACATCGTAGAAGGCTATGGCCGGTTCCCTTATCGCAATGCGGTCCTCGATCGGGAAAGCACGCTCGAGGAAGCGGCCTTCATCCGGTCGGAAGGAAATCCTTTCTCCTAGGGCTTGAGAGCGAGCGAACTGGCGATACTGCGACGGCAGGATCCCGCCCCTCCTCCACCCCTGGATGCCGGATGAGATCGATTCACAACGGTTTTGCCTTGTCAGGGGGCGTGGCGATGTGTTCCATCCGGTGAGTGCCTTGCCGGGAGAGCCGCACCATGACCGAAGCGATAATTGACCCAGACCTGCCGATCATCGATCCCCATCACCATCTTTGGGACTTGCGCTCGCTCCTGCCGGTGTTTCCCGCGCCGCGCCATCCCTTCATCGAAACGCTGGCGCTCAACCCGCATTACACCTTCGACCAACTGCTCGCGCACCTTTCCTCGGGACACAACATCGTCGCCACGGTCTTCATGGAATGCGGTGCCTTCTACAACGCGGATTACGGCGAAAAGAAGAAGTCCGTCGGCGAGGTCGAATTCGTGAACGGCGTGGCAGCGCAATCGGCCAGCGGGATCTACGGCCCGTTGCGCGCCTGTGCCGCGATTATCGGCCATGCCGATCTGCGACTGGGTGCGGGAGTGGGCGAAGTCCTTGACGCGCTCGGCGAAGCGTCTCCGCGATTTCGCGGTATCCGCCATCAGGGCGCATGGGATAGCGACCCGGAGGTTCTCGGCCCCCCGTTCAGCGCCCCTGAAGGCCTCTATCGCGACACGGCGTTCCGCGAAGGCTTTGCGGAACTGGGCCGGCGCTCGCTCACCTTCGATGCGTGGGTGCTCGAGCCCCAGCTTCCTGACGTAATCGACCTCGCACGGGCATTCCCTGACCAACCGATCTGCCTCAACCATTGCGGAACTCCGCTGGGCGTGGCGACCTACGAAGGGAAACTTCACGAGCGGTTCGATACCTGGCGCGCCAATATCAAGGAATTGGCCAAGTGCGATAACGTCGAGGTCAAGCTCGGGGGGCTGGCAATGGCCTTTTGCAAGCTCCCACCTGAAGGTCCCGCGGCCGGCTCGTCTTCCGAGCATCTGGCCGGCCTGTGGCGCCCCTATATCGAGACCTGTATTGACGCGTTCGGCCCGCAACGCGCGATGTTCGAAAGCAATTACCCGGTCGATTACTGGGGCGCGCAATACGCGGTTCTCTGGAACGCGTTCAAAAGGCTCGCCTCGGGCGCGAGTGCCGAGGAGAAGTCGGCGCTGTTCGCCAGCAATGCCGCACGCTTCTACGGGATCGAGCAGGTGCTTGCCTGATTGCAATTTGCAACCTACCCCGCCTGCAGACCCCTGACAGGAGAGTACAATGCCGCTTCCCGCTCCGTTCAATCGACTGCGTCTCCCGCTGATCGGATCGCCGCTATTCATCGTGTCCGGCCCCGAACTTGTCATCGCGCAGTGCAAGGCGGGTATCGTGGGAAGCTTCCCGGCGCTGAATGCGCGACCGCAATCGCAGCTCGACGAATGGCTCCACCAGATCACCGAGGAACTGGCCAAGCACAACCGCGAACACCCCGATCGTCCCGCCGCCCCCTATGCGGTCAACCAGATCGTGCACAGGTCGAATGACCGAGTGATGTCCGACATGGCGACTTGCGAGAAGTGGCAGGTTCCGATGATCATTACCTCGCTGGGCGCACGCACCGAAATCTTCGACGCGGTGCGAAACTGGGGCGGCGTGACGATGCACGACATCATCAACGATCGCTTTGCCAGGAAAGCGATCAACAAGGGGGCGGACGGGCTCATTCCCGTTGCGGCCGGTGCCGGCGGTCATGCGGGCACGCAATCCCCCTTCGCCCTCATGCAGGAAATCCGCGAATGGTTCGACGGGCCGGTCGCGCTGTCAGGTTCGATCGCGCACGGGGCCTCGATCCTCGCGGCACAGGCAATGCGCGCGGACTTCGCCTATTCGGGCAGCGCCTTCATCGCCACCCACGAAGCGAACGCCGACCAGGCTTACAAGGAAGGCATCGTCGAAGGGGATGCGAGCGGCATCGTTTACACCAACCTGTTCACCGGGGTTCACGGGAATTATCTGCGCTCCTCGATCGAGGCCGCCGGCCTCGACCCGGAAGATCTCCCGACAAGCGATCCGTCCAAGATGAATTTCGGCAGCGGCGGGAATACCAAGGTCAAGGCGTGGAAAGACATCTGGGGATCAGGTCAGGGCGTCGGCGCGATCAAGGCGGTCGGCAGCGTTGAGGAACTCGTCAGCCGGATGGAACGCGAATACCATGAAGCGCGCGGACGCTTGATCGAAGCATCGGACTATTCCCCCTGGGCTGCATTTGCCGGGGCAGCGAGCTAGGACGCGGCACTCAGGTCGATTGCCACAAGCTCTCCGCCATCGCGTCGAGGGCGGCGAAATCAAAGCCGGTGCCGAGCGGATCCTTGCGATTGAGGATGAACCTGCGCCTCTGGCTCAGTAGCCGTTTTCGCAGCGCCGACTGGAGCAGGAGCAGCCGCTGAACCGCCTCGTTGCGCGCAGTTTCCGGGTAAGCCCGGTGAAGCCGTGACCAGGATTGTTCGACCTGCCCCACGCGCTCGATAACCATCTCGTTGTATCGGCGGTGCGGGCCACGGTGGAGTGGCATTCCGGTGCGAATTGTCGCGTCGTCGGTCGCGGGCAATAGCAGGCCGTTGGTTCGAAAATCGTCGAATCCCACCCGCTTGCGCCCGATCTGCCCGAACATCGCGCCGAAATAGCGCAGTTTAAGCAATTGAAGCGGCAAGAGATGATGACGCTGCAGGCTGGGATCATGGCCGGGCGAACGCCGCGCGTTGATCGACCGAAAGGGTATGTGCGCGCGCCCTGCGCCCTCGGCGCCGATCCTGCCAGCATGAGTGAATTCGACCGATGCGACCATGATCTATTCGTGCGTTACCCTGACGAGATCACCGTTTTTTGACGGCCGCATGACGAGGCGACTGCCGTCGGGCCCGACAAGCCGTTCGCTCCTGTCGATCCCGCCAATGACGACAAGATGGTTGACGAGCCGCACCCCGAGCCGGGCAGCCGCGACCTTGTCTGCACTGAGCGGACCCTCGATCTGCAGTTCCTTCCCGATCCAGAAGGCAAGGCCTACGCTCTGAAGATTCCCCTCTGCGGTTTCCCGAAAGGCGGTCAGGCCGAGAGCCGGGAACGCCCCGCCCTCAAGCCAGGCGGACGTTATGGATTCGAAATAGCGACGCCCGATACCCGTCGCAGCCGGGGGCCACGCGACCGCTTCAAGCGCTGCGAAATGCTGCACCAGGTCGCATGCGAGCGAACACATACCCCGCATCACCGGGACCGTATTGGCACCTGCCGCCAGATGAACTCCCGGAGCGAGCACCAGCGGTTCGAGCGCCTC
>JBFHIF010000016.1:0-10989 GCA_041596595.1 Erythrobacter sp.
GGTACGCTGACCTTGATGGTGTGCGTGCTCCATCCCAAGCAGACCGATATCGAGGCCGGGGCTCTGGTCAGCGAGAACGGGATCGCTCTTGCCCGGCAACGCGCCGAGAAAGCCGGTGTGATCAAGGCGGATGACCTGGCCCGCGGCTTTGCCTGGCTCAGGCCCAACGACCTGATCTGGAGCTATGTCGTCAACAATTACCTGCTCGGCATGGACCCGCCGGCCTTCGACGTCCTCTACTGGAATGCGGACGCCACCAATCTGTCGGCGAGCCTTATGGGGGATTTTCTCACGCTCTACGAAACGCTCGCCTTTACCAAGAAGGGCGAGGTCGAGATGGCCGGACACAAGATCGACCTGTCCAAGGTCAAATCGGACCTGTTCATCCTTGGCGGTGTCACCGATCACATCACGCCGTGGAAGGCGACCTATCGTTCCACCGAGCTGTTCGGTTCGAAGCACGTCACCTACGTGCTGAGCCAATCGGGCCACATGCAGGCGATCCTCAACCCGCCGGGGAACCCCAAGGCGAAATATTACGTTCAGAAGAAAAAGGGCAAGCTGCCCGCGACCGCCGATGAGTGGCTGCAGGGAACCGAAGAAATCCAGGGCAGTTGGTGGCCATTCTGGATGGAATGGATCCAGGAACGCTCGGGCGGAAAACGGGCGGCTCCCGAAAAGCTGGGGAGCGACAAGCACGGGGCACTGGACCCCGCCCCCGGTCTGTACGTAACCGAGGACGTGAAATAGAACAGCCGGGGCGCGAACTTCCGGTGCAGGCGAAAAGGAACTCTGGTTTGGCATCGGATGCAATGGAAACCGCCCGGGTGGCGATGCACGAAGTGGGTGGCCGCAGACTGCGGGTCGCGACCTGGCGGCTCGACCAGCCCTCCGATCACCCCCCGATCCTGTTCTTCAACGGAATCGGCGCCAATATCGAGGCCGTGGCCCCGCTCGCCGAGGAGTTCGAGGATCGCGGTTTCGTGATGTTCGATATGCCCGGGACCGGCGGCTCGCCCGATCCATCCGTGCCCTACAATCCGTTCACGATGAGCTGGACCGCGGCCGAACTGCTCGGTCAGCTCTCGCTCGGCGAGGTCGACGTGATGGGCGTTTCGTGGGGCGGAGCGATGGCGCAGCATTTCGCGCTGCAGCACCCTGCCCGCACGCGCCGGCTGGTGCTGATCGCGACCACGCCCGGCATGGCGATGGTCCCCGGAAACCCGGCGGCGTTCACCAAGATGGCCAATCCGCGCCGCTACGTCGACCCCGAATTCATGAACGAGCATTTCGCCACGCTCTATGGCGGGGTCGATGCCGATGGTGCGGCACATCAGAAGGACAGCCATATCGGGCGGCTCAAGCCCCCTTCGCCGCGCGGATATATGTATCAGCTGCTGTGCATGCTGGGATGGACCAGCCTGCCTGCGCTGCCCTTCCTCAAGAAGCAGACGCTGATCATGATGGGTGACGACGATCAGATCGTAAGGCCGGTCAACGGCAAGATCCTGAAAGCCATGATCCCCAATGCCCGGCTCGAGATGATCGCGGGCGGCGGCCACCTGTTCCTGCTGACCCACTCGGAAGAAAGCGTGGCGATGATCCGCGACTTCCTCGGCGAGCCTGAAACCGATCGCGAGCGCGAAAGGGAAGCTGCCAAGGCCGCCTGACCGCGCGCGGGCTTGGCGCAAGCGGTGGACTAGCGCGCCTGTCAGGGTTCGATGACGATGCCCTGAGCCGGATCGACCTTGCCGCCGACCATTTCGAGATAGGTCTCGCGCGCCGCATCGATCCCCTTGCGGTGCACGATCTCGACCGTCCCTTCGACCGCGTCGAGAAAGCCGTGCCAGCTTTGCGCGACCATCTTTCCGGCCCGCTCGGGCCCGTGTTCGCGGAAAAGCGCGACCGCATGATCGGGAGCAAAGAACAATGTCGGCTTGGGACCCGGCAGTCCGGCATCTCCGCCCAGACCGCCGCTGCCGCGTTCCTCGATATGGGTCGCGCCGACCAGGCAGGAATATTTAAGCGCATCGCCCAACTGGCGGTGAACCTGCCCGAGCACGGCCGCATTGCCCGCGAAATCGACCAAGACCGCCGGATCGTGCCCAAGCTGATCGACACCGTCATAGGCGCGCACTTCGTCATACAGGCCGGTGCTATAGACGAAGGCGACATTGCCCGGTGATGTCAGCCCGACCAGCCGGATGGCGGGCGAGTTCTGTTTCGCCACGCTCGCCAGCCCCATCGCGGTTTTCGAAGAGGCGCTGGTGAGGATCGCACGCTCGGCCCCGAACCATTGCTCGCCGCGCATGAAATACTCGATCAGGAACCCGGTCTTGAACAGCGGGCCAAAGATCATCCGCTCGTCCTCGCGCGAGGGATCGTGCTCGGGATCGGCCGCGAGCCGCGCATACTGGTTGTAGATCGGGCTCATCGGCTGGCGGTGTTCGGCCATGTCGGTAAAGCCGCCGGGAGAGACCTTGCCCGGCAGGACGTCGAGGCCCTCGGCCATCGGCAGATAGCCGTAAAGCCGCTCGCCCACCGCGATGTCATCGCAGCGGCTCTCGATCACCTTCGCATGGCCCCACATCGGGACGATGCCCATGCCTTCTAGAGCAGGAAAGAAGTTCCAGTAGCCAAATCCGTCGCCCACCACTGCATAGGTGATGTTGTTGGCGGTGACGGAAAAGCTCTCGATCGCGAGCCGGACCGCACCGTCCGCCAGTGCGGCCGGATCGATCTCCACGATCTCGGCATGGGTCAATTCGTCCTTGCGGACATGCACCTGGCGGATAGTCATCGGGGTGTCCTCTCCTGCTTTGGAGGAGGACCCTAGCCCAGCCGTTTGGGGCTGCCCACCCGCAAAGATCGGCCCGCGGCTAGACCCGCATCGGCATCAGGACGTAGAGCGCGGGGCTGTTCTCGTCCTGACGAATGAGCGTGGGCGCGCCCGGATCGGCGAGGTGCAGTTCCACCGTGTCGCTGTCGACCTGGTTGAGGATGTCTTTGAGGTAATTGGCGTTGAAGCCGATCTCGAACCCTTCGTCGCGATACTCGGCTTCGATTTCCTCGGCAGCGGTCCCGTTGTCGGGGCTGGTGACCGAAAGCGTCACCCGGTCCTTGTCGAGCCCCATCTTCACCGCGCGGGTCTTCTCGGTCGCGATTGTCGCGACACGGTCCACACCTTCGTAGAACAGCTTGGGATCGACCTTGAGCAGCTTGTCGTTGCCGGTCGGGATCACCCGGCTGTAATCGGGGAAGGTGCCGTCGATCAGCTTGCTGGTCAGCACCACCCCGCCCTCGCCGCCGAGAGTGAAGCGGATCTTGCTGGCCGACAGGTCGACCTGCACGTTTCCGTCGAGCGCCTCCTCAAGCAGCTTGCGAAGCTCGGCCACCGCCTTGCGGGGCACGATCACGTCGGGCATCCCTTCGGCCCCGTCAGGCCGGGCCAGAGTGAAGCGCGCGAGCCGGTGTCCGTCGGTCGCCGCGGCCTTGAGCACCGGTTCGTCCTCGTCGGTGACGTGGAGGAAGATGCCGTTGAGATAATAGCGCGTTTCCTCGGTCGAGATCGCGAAGCGGGTGCGATCGATCAGCTCGGCGAGAGTGCGCGCGGGGATTTCGAAACTGGTCGGCAGATCGCCTTCGACGATCACCGGGAAATCGTCGCGGGGGAGCGTGGGCAGCTTGAAGCGGCTGCGGCCGGCCTTGACCTCCATCCGGTTCTCGGCGGTTTCGAGGCTGACCTGGCTGCCTTCCTGCAGCTTGCGGGCAATATCGAACAGCAAGTGCGCCGAGACGGTGATCGCGCCCGCGCTTTCGACCGATGCCGCGGACATCGTCTCGACCACCTGGAGGTCGAGATCGGTCGCCATCACCTTCACGCTGCCGCCTTCGCTGGCTTCGATCAGCACGTTGGACAGGATCGGTATGGTGTTGCGGCGTTCGACCACCGACTGGACGTGGGACAGACACCGCAAGAGCGTCGCGCGTTCGATCGTGGCCTTCATCGTCTACCTATCGCTTCCGTTTCGCGCTCCCACGCAAGGGGAGCCAGACTGGCAAGGAGGGGCCGGAATCGCCCCACCAGCGCCGGATTTGTGCGTCAAAACCTTAGCGCGCCCGTCGATACGGGCAAGCGCCCGAAGGCGGCTATTGCGGATTCCATTGGGGATAAGGCCGCGGTGGACCCGATCAAGGCGTTCCGAGCGCGGTTTTCGCCCGGTCGAGCTGTTCGACGAAACCGAGATAGCCGCTCAACAACTCCTCGAAGTAACTTTGCTCAAGTCCCTTTTTGGCCCCCAGTTCAGCAAATCTGTCGGCGTATATCTGGGGCCTTGCGTCGATAAATTCGGCGACCGCGAGATCCGGGTTTTCGCGGCGCGCCTGCACCAGGGCCTCGACCGCTGCGAAATCGAACCCGGTGGCGCGAATTCGTGCCTCGAAATCGGTCTTCAGGAAAATGGCGAGGCTGGCGCGAAAAAATGGCGCTGCTGCATCCTCGCTTACCCCTGCGCCTCGATGCAGGGCTGGACGGCGTCGAAGAGCTCCTACTTCAGCTCCTGCGAAGCCGCCGTGGGGTCCTCGAGATAGCTGTCGGCGATCCGGGTCCGCAGCGCGGCGTGGTCCTCGCTCGCGGCGCAGGAGAAATCATAGGATTCGGGCTGCGCTCGCTCGGCGGCTTCGGGCTGCACCATCAGCAGCATGGCGAGCGCGCCCGCGATCATGACAGCATCGCCATCCCGCCATTCACGTGCAGCGTCTGGCCGGTGACATAGCCCGCCTCTCGGCTCGCGAGATAGGCGCAGGCCGCCCCGATATCGCCGCCCTCGCCCATCCTCGCCATCGGGATCCGGGCGTTGATCGAATCCTTTTGCTTGTCATCGAGCTGCGCGGTCATTGCGGTGCGGATGAAGCCGGGCGCGACGCAATTGGCGGTGATGCCGCGGCTTGCTACTTCCTGGGCGAAACTCTTGGTCATGCCGGTCACCCCGGCCTTGGCCGCGGTGTAATTCATCTGGCCCGGATTGCCAGTCGCACCGACCACGCTGGTGATGTTGACGATCCGGCCGAACCGCGCCTTCATCATCGGGCGCGCGGCAGCGCGCATCAGGCGGAACGTGGCCTCGAGGTTGATCGAGACAACCTCGTCCCATTCCTCGTCCTTCATCCGCATGGCGAGGTTGTCACGGGTAATCCCGGCATTGTTCACGAGGATGTCGATCCCGCCGAGCGTATCGAGCGTTGCGGGGATCAGTTCCTCGACCTGGGTCGAATTCGAGAGGTCGCAGGTGATCTCGACATGCTCGCCGCCGCATTCCTCGTGCAATTGCTCGCGGAAACTGCGCAGCTTCGACCCGTTCGAGCCCGAAAGCGCGATCCGCGCGCCCTGTTTCGCAAGCGCGGTGGCGATCGCGGAACCGATCCCGCCGCTCGCGCCGGTGACCAGTGCGTTCATACCTTGAAGTGAAAACATGCAAGAGCTCCCAATCAATCCTGTGTTCGGGCAAGCAAACCCGCGGCGTCGTGCGCCGCGCAGCCCGTCATGCCCGCGCCATTCACTCCCAGTGCCCCTGCGTCAAGCCAGAGGCCGGGCAATATTGCGTAAAGTCTGCGCCCGTTGCGATCTTCACGACGCACCGGGTCATTTGGTCGAGACGATCGCCGCCATCTGCTGCCGCGCCTCGCGTTGCATGACCCGGGCGGCAAGGTAGCCGCCAATGCCCTCGGCCTGCTCCTCGCTGCCTGAAACCGGGGGACCGAGGATCGTGTCGGTGAAGAACTGGTCGTCCTCCTCGCTCAATCCGCCGGTTCCATCCCCCTCATTCGCGCCGAAGACGCTTGCCTCGAACACGCGGTAGAATCGCGCGCGCTTCTCGGGGCTGAGTTCGGTGTCGATCCGATTCACCGTTTCGACAATGTCGGGCCGCTGCGCGGTGATCCCTTCGATCATCAGTCCAGAAAACCGGTACTGGAGCAGCGGCATCAGCGATTCCATGCTCCAGCCATTGTCCTGGGCGCATTGGGCCGCCCGGCGCGCAAGCGCCTCCGACAGGGCATCGTCGGGATCCATGGCATCGAGATCGAAGCCGGAAACATAGGCATCGATTCCCGATTGCTCGGCCGCATTATAACCGGTGTCCATGCATCCGACCGGATCGGATGATTGCGCGGCGGCCGAAAACGGGAGCGCGAAGGCGGCAAAAGCAGCGGCGGCTAGGACGGGTCTTGGCATTAACTGATCTCCCGGGCGAAGGCTTCGAGGTCTTCCATCGTCACCAGGCTGACCGTCTCGGCTTCGCGATCGATCCGACCGATCATTGGCCCCAGCACCTTGCCACCCAGTTCGACGAAACTATCGACTCCGTCCTCCCTCATGGCAAGCACGCTTTCGCGCCAGCGGACGCGCCCGGTGACCTGCTCGACCAGCAAGGCGCGCTCCTCCTCGCCGCTCGTCACCTTTGCGGCGGTGACATTGGCGTAGATCGGCAGGGCCGGGTCTGCGGGCGGGGTTTCGCCAAGCGCCTCTGCCATGCGATCGGCCGCGGGTTGCATCAGCGAGCAGTGGAAGGGCGCGGAAACGGGCAGGAGCACGCCGCGCTTGATGCCGTGATCCTTGACCAGCGCGACCGCGCGATCGATCGCGCCCTTGTGGCCCGAGATCACCACCTGCGTGGGATCGTTGTCATTGGCGATCTCGCACACCTCGCCATCGGCGGCCGCGGCGGCGAGTTCGCTCGCCTTGTCGATATCGGCTCCCAGCAGTGCAGCCATCGCCCCCTCGCCCACGGGCACGGCTTCCTGCATCGCAGTGCCGCGCAGCTTGAGCAGCCGCGCAGTGGTGGCAAGGTCGAAAGCGCCCGCGGCACACAGGGCTGTGTATTCGCCGAGCGAATGGCCCGCGACGCATCCGCCGGCATCGACCATCCGGATGCCGAAATCCGCCTCGAGCGTGCGCAGGGTAGCGATCGCATTCGCCATGATCGCGGGCTGGGCATTGGCGGTCAGCGTCAGCTGGTCTTCGGGTCCCTCGCGCATGATCGCGGAAAGCTTTTGCGAAAGCGCCTCGTCAACTTCCTCGAACACCGCGCGCGCCGCGCTGCTGGCTTGAACGAGATCGCTGCCCATCCCGACTTTCTGGCTGCCCTGCCCCGGAAACACGAATGCTCGCATGATCTGTCCTTCTTCAATTCGTTATGCTGATCGGCGCGGCCCGGCCGCCCTGATCGGTCCGGCTAGCCAGCGCGCGCCGGTCCCGCAAGGCCGAACGGCACGACCCTGTTGGCAGGCGTGTGCCCGATCTCCGCTCTCCCGAGATACGGCACGCCAATCCGGTCGCACCAGAACTTGGCGATCTCGACCTCGTTCTGACCGAACTCGACGTAGTTTTCGGGGACGTCGGTGACCGATCCGAGCCGCAGCCCCGCGATGCGCGGAAGACTGCCAGCGAGATGGAAGAACAGCCGGTCGATCGAATAGAGATACTCGCTCACTTCCTCGACCATCACGACATGCCCCGTGAGGTCGGGCATCAGCGGCGTGTTCGAGATCATCGCGAGCGTGATAAGGTTGAACGCCACCGCAGGCGTGCGACCGTCGAGGCTGGGTTCGAGCCCCGAATTGTCTCCGCCGAGCCAGCGCAGCACCCGGCGCACCGCCTCGCGCCCCCGTTCCGATCGCGCGCTCACCGGCATCGATCCGTGCGCGCACTGACCGATCCCGTTGCGATAGAGAGCGGCGAGCAGATAGCCGCAATCGGAAAACCCGACATAGGTTTTCGACCGCGCCGCCTGGTTCATGCGCGCCACCGCCGCTTCGGCGATCCGGTTGGAGCCGTATCCGCCCTTGGCGAACCAGACCGCGTCGAACTTGGGATCGTTGGCGCAATCGAGCAGCGCGGTGAGCCGGGTCAGGTCATCGCCGGCGAAATGGCCGTGACTGGCGAAACACTGTTCGTGAAACCACACCGATGTGCCGGGAAACTCGTCGGCCACGAGCTGTTCGAGCGCGCTTGCATGGTCGCGGGTGATCGGTGTTGCCGGAGCGCAGATGGCGATATTCGTCATGGCCCACACCTATGTCGCTTGTCAGCCCCGGCGCAAGCCAATAACCCTGATTCGCATGGCACAGGCGAGCGAACGGCCGGACCTTCTTGGTCGGCCCTTTTTCTTTTGCGGGATCGGTGGATCGGGGATGCTTCCCCTCGCGCAGATCGTACACGGGCTCGGGCACGAGGTTGCCGGGTCCGATCGCAGCCATGACCAGGGCCGAACGCCCGAGAAGTTCGCCTGGCTCGAACAGGCCGGGTTCAAGCTGTTTCCGCAGGACGGGAGCGGGATCACCACCGCCGATCAGGTGCTGGTCGCTTCCGCAGCGGTGGAGGATAGCGTCCCCGAAGTCGCAAGGGCGCGTGACCTCGGCTGTGCGCGGACCAGCCGGGCCGAATTGCTGGCGCAATTGTTCAATGCCGCGGGCTATTCGATCGCGGTCGGCGGCACGTCGGGCAAATCGACCGTCACAGGCATGATCGCGTGGATCCTCGCCAGCCTCGATCACGATCCCACGGTGATGAACGGCGCGGTGATGAAGAACTTTGCCGATGCGCAGAACCCGTTTGCGAGCGCGCGCGTAGGCAGCCCTCACCTGTTCGTCAGCGAAGTCGACGAGAGCGACGGGTCGATCGCGCTTTACCGCCCGACGATCGCGGTGCTGCTCAATGTCAGTCTCGATCACAAGAGCCTCGAGGAATTGCGCGATCTGTTCGGCGACTATCTCGCCGTTTCGGGCTGCGCGGTGATCAATTACGACAGCGACGAGGCGCGCGCACTCGCGAGCCGGGCAAAGCAGACGGTGAGCTTCGCGGTCGAGGCCGATGGCGCGGATATCTCTGTCGAGAGCGCGACGATCGAACAGGACGCGCTCGAAATTCGCGCGGCAGTGCTCGACAACCGGAGCCGCGAGGTCTTTCCGCTGGTTCTCCCGATGCCGGGCCTGCACAACCTCTCCAACGCGTTGGCCGCGATCGCGGCTGTGAACGCCGCCGGGATCGCGGTGTGGGACGCGGTGCGGGCGCTGCGGCAGTTCAAGGGGCTGGCGCGGCGCTTTGACGTGGTCGGAACCTCGCCTGCCGGAACGAGCGTGATCGACGATTTCGGCCATAATCCCGAAAAGTGCGCGGCGACCTTGCGCACACTCAAGGGGTCGCCCGGACGCGTGATCGCGTTCTTCCAGCCGCACGGATATGGGCCACTGCGCCAGATGGGTGACGAACTGGCCGAAACCTTCGCGCGCGAACTGGGCGAGGATGACCTGACGATCATGTGCGACCCGGTCTATTTCGGAGGCACGGTTGACCGCAGCGAAGGCTCCGGGCGGATCGTCGGGATGATCCGCGAGGCAGGCGGCAGCGCCGAACACATCGCGGCGCGCGAGGATTGCGCGAACCGGATCGTCGAGATTGCGCGCCCCGGCGACCGGATCGTCGTCATGGGCGCGCGCGACGACACGCTGAGCAGCTTTGCACGCAACCTGCTCGGCCGGTTGCAATGACCGTTTACGAAAAAGCGCGACGCCACGCCGTCATGATGGTCTGGGCGCTGCTCGGCTCGATCGGTTTCGTGGTGGCGAGCGACATCATGTTCGGCCATTCGGTGATCGCGTTCGCCATCGCGGCCGCGGCGCTGATCGTGCTCAATCTGCCGATGTTGCAGATCAATTGTCCGCGATGCGGCACCAATGTCTTCTTTCGCGGGATGGTGCTGCTTCCCTGGCCGCGGAGAAGCTGCGGCAAGTGCGGGCTGTCATTCGATCACGCCGAGCCGCACGATCAGTGATCGGCCGGTTCGTAGCCGATGATATCGTGCAGGATGAAGGCGATGACCGCGCCCAGCACGATCCCCACGAGCGCGGAAAACGCGGCATAGGTCGCCCAGCCTAGCAACCCGGCGAGGCCGCCTGCCCGGGCGCGCACCCATTCCTCGGCCCCGTGCGCGAGATCGTAGAACAGGTCGAAGCCCAGTTCGTGCGTGCCGTGAAGGATGATCCCTCCGCCGACCCACAGCATCGCGATCGTCCCGACAACCGACAGGAATATGAGCAGCTTGGGTACAGCTCGCAGCAGCAGGCATCCCACCCGGTGAGCGAAGTCGGAATCGCGCTGCGAAAGATGCAGGCCGATATCGTCGAGCTTCACGATTATCGCGACCGCGCCATAGACCACCACTGTCACCGCAATCCCGACCAGCGCCAAGACGCCGGCGCGCACGATCAGGCTTTCGGCCCCGACTTCACTGAGCGTTATGGCCATGATCTCGGCCGACAATATGAGATCGGTCCGGATCGCACCCGAAACCCTTGCCTTCTCGAAGCCGGCCGGATCGGTGATCTCATCCTCGAGCGTCTCGCCGTGCTTGGTCCCGCCCAACTTTTCCATCACCTTTTCCGCGCCTTCGTAGGACAGGTAGGCGCCGCCCAGCATGAGGAAGAAGATGATGCTCCACGGCAGCAATTCGGACAGCAGGAGCGCCGCGGGCAACAATATAACCAGCTTGTTGAAGAAGCTGCCCTTGGTGATTTTCCAGATGATCGGGAGCTCGCGCGCCGGGCTGATCCCGTTGACATAGCTCGGGGTTACCGCCGCATCGTCGATCACGACCCCGGCGGTTTTCGTCCCCGCGCGGCTCGCGGCGACCGATATGTCGTCCACCGATGCCGCCGCAGCTCGCGCAAGTACCGATACGTCATCGAGAAGCGCGACCAGTCCTGACGGCATATTGTGTCCCCTGTTGCCTTGTCGGTGGTTTCAACCCCTCGCTGCCGCCCGTGTTCCCCATGTTCAAGCCTTGCATTCCTGCCCAAACCCGCTATGTGCGCGCCTTCGCCGCTCCCCCTTGGTTGGGGCCGGCGTGTTTGAAGAAAGCCGGAGGGGCCCCGCAATCCCGCGGATCAGCCAGCGATCGGCATTGCAGTGAAAGGACGCGAGATGGCTCTCTA
>JBFHIF010000017.1:0-10916 GCA_041596595.1 Erythrobacter sp.
CAGCGATTACTCGGTCCGCAGCGACTTCTACGCGCCGCCCGCACAGTTCGAGGGATGCTTCACCACGTTCTACCGAATGGAGCTCACCGTTAAGGACGGGGGCACCGTGTCCGACCTGCTTCAGCCCGAATGGGCAAACCTGCGCTTCTTTACCGGCTCGCGCCCGGTCGCCCGGATCGCCGAGCATGCCGTATCGGGCGCGCGTTTCAACGCCACCGGTCCCAGCTCGCTCCCCTGCCGCTTCGAACTCGGTTCGGCGCGGATGTGGGGGATCGGCCTGCTTCCGCTCGGCTGGGCGCGGTTCATGGATTTCGACGCCTATGACCTTGCCAACGGCGTATGGGATGGCGCGGCGCATCCGGCCTTCGCCAAGTTCGACAGGCTTTCTTCTGTCCTGTGCGACAACGAGGCAAGCTGCGAGGAGCAACTCGAGGGCATGGTGCGCGAACTCGAAGACCTGATGGAGCCGAACCGTGACGAGGCGAAGATCCTTCGGATCCACACTGCGATCGTCGAGGGTATCCATCTTGCGGTGGGGGACCTTGCCCGCGAATGCGGGATGAGCGTCCGGACGCTCGAGCGCACCTGCCGCCGCTATTTCGGCTTCACACCCAAGAAGCTCATGCGGAGGCAGCGCTTCACGCGCTCACTCGCGAGCTACATGCTTCATCGCGGGCTCCACTGGACCGACGCGATGGACAGCGATTACCACGACCAGGCCCAGTTCACCCGCGAATTTCGTGAATTCATGACCATGAACCCGAGCGCCTATGCGGCTCAGGAGCATCCCATCCTCACCTCTTTCGTCGAAGCGCGGGCACGGATATGGGGCAGCGCGGCGCAGGCGCTCGACGGCCCCAAACACTAGGTGTCGCGCCCCGGATCGAGTCGAGAGACGTGAAAAATCGTCGAATCGGGCACTGCCGCTTTGCCTTGGCGGGCATTTCTCGCTAGCGGACCCGCTCAATCGAACAGATCAAGCCATGACAGAACTATCATCACAAAAGGACGCGGCGCTCGCCGCGATCGCAGGGGCCGATACGCTCGACGCTCTCGAGGAGCAGCGGCTCGCGGCGCTGGGCAAGAAGGGCTGGGTCAGCCTTGCCTTGAAAACGCTCGGGCAAATGAGCCCCGAGGAGCGGCAGGAGGCCGCGCCCGCGATCCAGCAGGTGCGCGGCGCGATCGCCGATGCGATCGAGACCCGCAAGGGCGAGCTCGAGGCCGCCGAACTCGAAGCGCAGCTCGCCCGCGAAACGCTCGATCTCACCCTGCCCGCGCCTGCGATCCCCAAAGGATCGGTTCACCCGGTCAGCCAGGTGATGGACGAGCTGGCGGAAATCTTCGCCGATCTGGGCTTCACCGTCGCCACCGGCCCCGAGATCGAAGACGACTGGCACAATTTCACCGCGCTCAACATGGATGAAAGTCACCCTGCGCGCGCGATGCACGATACGTTCTACTTCCCGGACACAGCCGCCGATGGCGGTGAAATGCTGCTTCGCACCCATACCTCGCCCGTGCAGATCCGTAGCATGCAGGCCACCGCGAAACAGCATCCGGGGGGCGCGCCCATGCGGCTGATCGCGCCCGGCCGGGTCTATCGCAGCGATAGCGATGCGACCCACACCCCGATGTTCCACCAGGTCGAGGGACTGGTGATCGACCGGGATATTCATCTGGGTCACCTCAAGTGGACCCTCGAAACCTTTCTCAAGGCGTTTTTCGAGCGCGACGACATCGTCCTACGGCTGCGGCCATCCTATTTCCCGTTCACCGAGCCCAGTGTCGAGGTGGATGTCGGCTATTCGAATGACCAGGGCCGCCGCGTCGTTGGTGGCAGCGGGGATGATGCCGGGCACGACTGGATGGAACTTCTGGGCAGCGGGATGGTCAATCGCCGCGTGCTCGAAATGGGCGGCTTCGATCCCGACCAGTGGCAGGGTTTCGCCTGGGGGCTCGGGGTCGACCGGCTGGCGATGCTCAAATACGGGATGAACGATTTGCGGGCCTTCTTCGACGGCGATCCGCGCTGGCTATCGCACTACGGGTTCGGGGCGGTCGACCAGCCGACGCTTTCCGCCGGAGTGGGGGTCGCGCCATGAAGTTCTCGCTGACCTGGCTCAAGGACCACCTTGAAACCGATGCCTCGCTCAAGGAAATCGTCGACACGCTGAACGCGATCGGGCTCGAGGTCGAGGGCGTGGAAGACCCGGCGGAAAGGCTCGCAGGCTTTACCGTCGCCAAGGTGCTGACCGCTGCAAAGCATCCCGATGCGGACAAGCTGCAGGTTCTCTCCGTCGACACGGGACAAGGCGATCCGCTGCAGGTCGTGTGCGGCGCGCCTAATGCGCGCGCGGGGATGAAAGGCGTCCTCGGTTTGCCGGGCGCGGTGGTTCCGTCCAACGGGATGGAACTTCGCAAGAGCGCGATCCGCGGGGTCGAATCCAACGGCATGATGTGTTCGGTGCGCGAGCTCGAACTGGGCGAGGAGCACGACGGGATCATCGAGCTTCCCGATGATGCGCCGGTCGGCCACAGCTTCGCCGATTATCACGGGGCGTCGCCGGTGATCGATGTCGCGATCACGCCTAACCGCCCCGATTGCATGGGCGTGCACGGGATCGCGCGCGATCTCGCCGCGGCCGGTCTCGGCACGCTCAAGCCGATCGCCATTCCCCAATTCGGACAGCAAGGTCCGTGTCCAGTCGAGATCCGCACCGACGACCCTGAAGGCTGTCTGGCATTCTATGGCCGGGTGATCAGGGACGTGAAGAACGGGGCGTCGCCCGACTGGCTGCAACAGCGGCTCAAGAGTGCGGGCCAGCGGCCGATCTCGTTGCTGGTCGATCTCACCAACTACCTCATGCTGGCCTATGGCAGGCCCGCGCACGCCTATGACCTTGCCCGGCTGAACGGGGCGGTGGTCGCACGGCGTGCAAGGCCCGGCGAACAGGTTCTCGCGCTAAACGAGAAGACCTACACGCTCGACGAGAGCATGGTGGTGATCGCTGACGATACCGAGGTGCACGACATCGCCGGGATCATGGGCGGCGAACATTCGGGTGTAAGCGACGAGACGACCGACGTGTTGCTCGAAATCGCCTATTTCGACCCGGCGCGCATCGGGGTTACCGGGCGCAAGCTCGGCCTTGCATCGGATGCGCGCACGCGGTTCGAGCGCGGCGTCGATCCGGCGTTTCTGCAGGACGGTCTCGACCTGCTCACCGGGCTGATCATCGAACTCGCTGGCGGGACGGCGAGCGAGGCGGTGCAGGCCGGTTCGCCTCCGAGCGACCCCAAGGTGCTGTGCTTCGATCCGCAACGCACCGTCCGGCTGGGCGGCGTCGAGGTACCCGAAAACGAGCAACGGCGGATCCTGAACGATCTGGGCTTCGAAGTGGGGGAAGACTGGCAGGTCACCTGTCCGCTGCGCCGCCACGACATCGAGGGCGAGGCGGATCTGGTCGAAGAGGTCGTGCGCATCCACGGGCTCGACAAGGTTGCAAGCGTTGCCCTGCCCCGCGACGAGGGCGTTGCCCGTCCCACCGCGACTTTCGAACAGGCGCTTGAACGCAAGTTGCGCCGGGCCGCTGCCGCGATCGGTCTCGACGAGGCGATCACCTGGTCGTTCCTTCCCGAAGCCGAGGCCGCGCAGTTCGGCACGGTTGCCGATTTTTGGACGCTGGCCAACCCGATTAGCGAAGACATGAAGGTCATGCGCCCCTCGCTGATCCCCGGCCTGCTGACCGCGGCAAAGCGCGCGGCAAAGCGCGGCGCGGATGCGAGCCGCCTGTTCGAGATCGGGCGGCGGTATTTCAAAGGTGCCGCCGGGTTCAGTGACGAACGCGCCACGCTTGGCGTCCTGCTTGCGGGCGAGAAATTCGGGCGAAGCTGGGATCCGCGCGTCAATGGCGGCAGGGCCCAGATGTTCGATGCCTATGATGCCAAGGCGATCGCGCTGCACCTGCTCGAGGCGGCCGGCGCGCCCGCAGACCGGCTGATGGTGATGGACCCGGTCGTCGATGGCGAGGGAACGCAGTTTCATCCCGGCCAATCGGCCACGCTACGGCTTGGGCCAAAAAAGGTGCTCGCCCGCTTCGGGATGCTCCACCCGGCAACGCTCAAGGCGTTCGACGCGAATGGCCCGGTCGCCGCGCTCGAGATCTACCTCGATTCGCTACCCGGAAGGAAGGCGGCGAAGGGTCCGGTCAATTTCGCGCGGACGCCCTATGCGCCCCCGGCGCTTCAGTCGGTGACGCGCGATTTCGCGTTTCTCGTGCCGCATGATCTTGCTGCCGCCGATCTGGTTCGCGCGGTAAAGGGGGCGGACAAGGCCAACATCGCCGATGTGCGCGTCTTCGACGTGTTCCAGGGCCAGGGTGTGCCCGAGGGGCGCAAGTCGTTCGCGGTCGAGATTACGCTCCAGCCGCAGGACAAGTCCTACAAGGATGCCGATCTGAAAGCGATTTCGGAGGCAATCGTTGCCGCGGCGGCAAAGCAGGGGGCGGAACTGCGCGGCTAGACCCCGCGCTCCGACACGAAATGTCCAATCGCCGCACTTTCGCGATCCTCTCGCACCCCGACGCCGGTAAGACCACGCTGACCGAAAAGTTGCTGCTCCAGGGCGGCGCGATCCACCTTGCCGGCGAGGTCAAGGCGCGCGGGGCTGCGCGGCGCGCACGATCGGACTGGATGAAGATCGAGCAGCAACGCGGCATCTCGGTCACGTCTTCCGTGATGACCTTCGAGAAGGAATATGACGGCGAGAAGATCACCTTCAACCTGCTCGACACGCCGGGGCACGAGGATTTCTCTGAGGACACCTATCGCACGCTGACCGCGGTCGACAGCGCGGTGATGGTGATCGACGCGGCCAAGGGTATCGAACCCCAGACCCGCAAGCTGTTCGAGGTCTGCCGCTTGCGCTCGGTCCCGATCATCACCTTCGTCAACAAGGTCGATCGTGAAGGGCGACCGGTGTTCGAATTGCTCGACGAGATTGCCGATTTGCTCGCGCTCGACGTCTCTCCGCAAATGTATCCCGTCGGAATGGGCGGGGAGTTCAAGGGCATTCTCGACTTTGCATCGGGAGAGGTGGTGGTGCCCGAAGGTCCATCAAAGGAATTCCAGGGCAAGCGCGTTGCCGATTTCGACCTGCCCGAAGACATTGCCGAGAATGCAGAGCTGGCGCAGATCGGCTATCCCGAATTCGACCTCGAGGCCTATCTGAATGGCGATCTGACGCCGGTATATTTCGGTTCGGCGCTCAAGAATTTTGGCGTCGCTGAGCTGATCGACGCGATCGCGAAATATGCGCCGCCGCCGCGCCCGCAGCCCGCCGGAGAGGAGCAGATCGCCCCCGACCGGGACGAAGTCACCGGGTTCATCTTCAAGGTCCAGGCCAACATGGACCCCAATCACCGCGACCGGATTGCGTTCATGCGGCAGGTTTCAGGCACCTTCAAGCGCGGCATGAAGCTCACCCCATCGGGCCTCGGCAAGCCGATCGCAGTGCATTCGCCGATCCTGTTCTTTGCCCAGGACCGCGAGATCGCCGACACCGCCGAGGCGGGTGACATCATCGGGATTCCCAATCACGGCACGCTTCGGGTCGGCGATACGCTTTCGGAAAAGAACGAGGTGCGCTTTACCGGCCTACCCAATTTCGCGCCCGAAATCCTCCGCCGCGTGCAGCTCAGGGATCCGACCAAGACCAAGCAGCTGCGCAAGGCGCTCGACGATCTTTCCGAAGAAGGGGTGATCCAGGTGTTCTATCCCGAGATCGGCGCGCAGCACATTGTCGGCGTGGTCGGGCAGCTTCAGCTCGAAGTCCTGATCGCGAGGCTCGAGGCCGAATACAAGGTCGAGGCCGCGCTCGAAGCCGCGCCTTTCGCCACGGCCCGCTGGATCAAGGGTGATGCCAAGGCAATGGCCGATTTCGAAAGCTTCAACCGCGGCAACCTCGCGCGCGATCGCGACGGCGACCTCGTCTTCCTCGCCAAGAGCCCGTGGGACGTGAATTACCAGGTCGAGAAGAATCCCGAGCTGACCTTTTCCGCGACCAAGGAAAGGTAGTCTTGCCGCGCCGCGTCGATCGCGGCATTGACGAGCGGATGAACGGCTACATACCCCCGCGCTTCGGCCCGACCTCGCAGACCTTCATCTCGCAGCGGCTGCGGCTCAATTACGAGGATTGGGGCGCAGGCACGAAGGGCGAGGAGAAGCCGCCGCTTGTGCTGGTCCACGGCGGACGCGATCATGCCCGCAGTTGGGACTGGACCGCCGAGGCATTGCGGCAGGACTATCACGTCGTGGCGATCGACCTGCGTGGTCATGGCGACAGCGATTGGGTCTCTGACGGCAATTACGCGGTCAACGACATGGTCTATGATCTTGCCCAGTTGATCCATCAGCTCGGGCGCGGGCCGGTGCGGATGGTCGCGCATTCGATGGGCGGCAATGTCGCGCTTCGCTATACAGGCATATTCCCCGATATGGTGACCAAGCTGGTCGCGATCGAGGGACTGGGTCCCTCACCCGCAGCGAAAGCGGAGAGCCGCGAGACCCCCTATCCCGAGCGCATGGCCGAATGGATCGGGAAGAAGCGCAGCGCCGCCGGGCGCACGCCGCGAAAATATGAGAGCATTGAGGCGGCGTTTGCGCGGATGATCGAGGAAAACTCCTACCTCACCGAGGAACAGGCCCGTCATCTCACCGTCCACGGGGTTAACCGCAACGAGGACGGCACTTATAGCTGGAAGTTCGATCCGCACCTCAATGTATGGCATGTCGAGGACATTGCCGACGAGTTCCTCGAGGCAACGTGGGCGGCAATTACCTGCCCGACCCTGCTGCTTTACGGCAGCGACAGCTGGGCGTCGAACCCGGAACGAGACGGGCGGATCGCGCATTTCAACACCGCGAAGGTGATCGAATTCGAACGGGCGGGACACTGGCTTCACCACGACCAGTTCGACCGTTTCATCGAGGTGCTGCGCGACTTCCTCTGATCCCTGGCGGAGAAACCCATGGCCGAATGTTCGGATAGACTGAGCGAAAACCACGCGGCCATGATCGCGAGGCAATTGGCCGTCTTCATCGACTGCCTGCCCACTCGCCCTACCGACCGCTACATCGGCGGCGAATAGGCGAGGTAAGTGCACGGGCCATGAAGCTCACCTTCGCAAGCTACAACATCCACAAGGGCATCGGCCTCGATCGCATTCGCGATCCCGAACGCATCCTGGTGGTGCTGCGCGAGATCAACGCTGACATCATTGCGCTTCAGGAGGCGGATCTTCGTTTCGGATCGAGGGAAAGCGTGATTCCGAGGGCGCTGCTCGACGACTCACCGTGGCGCGCGCTCCCGGTCGCGCGGCGCGCGCAGAGCCTGGGCTGGCATGGCAATGCGCTGCTGGTGCGCAAAGGGATCGAGTGCGAGCGGGCAGAGCCGGTCGAACTCCCCACCCTCGAACCGCGCGGCGCGGCGCTGGCGGAGCTGACCGTCGAAGGCGTGCGGCTGCGGATCGTGGGAACGCATCTCGATCTCTCGGGCCTCAGGCGGCGCGACCAGGTCCGATCGCTGATGCGCACCTGTGCATCGTGCGAACCGCTGCCGACCGTGATCATGGGCGATTTCAACCAATGGGGCCGCGCGACCGGTGCGATGCGTGAATTCGGGACCGATTGGCAGCAGCTCGCACCGGGGCCCAGCTATCCCGCCCGGAGGCCCGTGGCGCGGCTCGACCGGATCGTCGCCACGCCCGACTGGAGCCATGTCGAGAGCGAGGTTCACCACAGCTCGCTCTCTGCGCTGGCATCGGATCACCTGCCGGTCTGGGCGACGCTCAGCCTGGCTGGCCGATCTTCTGCCTAAAAAACCGCCATGCGATTAAAGATTAGGCATATTTATTGTGCGGGTGCGAAGGCGATCTTCCTGCGCCCCTGATATTTCACGATTTCCCGAAAGTGGCACGCCTCTTGCTGAACCCTGACTGCCGGTAACGGGCCGGTACACCGCAAGGGGGCACAGATGAAATTCATCATCGCCATTATCAAGCCGTTCAAACTCGACGAGGTTCGCGAGGCGCTGGGCACTATCGGCGTCGCCGGGATGACCGTCTCCGAGGTCAAGGGTTTCGGTCGTCAAAAAGGGCAGACCGAGATTTATCGCGGCGCAGAATACGCAACCAACATGCTGCCCAAGGTCAAGCTCGAGATCGCGGCGAGCGACCAGGTCGCTGCCCAGGTCGTCGAGACGATCCAGCAAACCGCCTGCACCGATGCGATCGGCGACGGCAAGATCTTCGTGCTCGATCTCGCATCGGCAACCCGCATTCGCACCGGCGAATCCGGCGAAACAGCGCTTTGAAGGGGATACCCATGATCCGCAAAAACCTATCCAGGGCAGGCGCGCTCGGCGCGGGGCTCTTTCTCTCCACGGCGGCTATGGCGCAGGACGCGGCAGAAGCCGCTGCAGCCGTTCCCAATCCGGGCAACAATGCCTGGATGATGACCTCGACGGTGCTGGTTCTCCTGATGATCCTGCCGGGGCTGGCGCTGTTCTATGGCGGCCTGACTCGCTCGAAGAACATGCTCTCGACCATGACCCAGATCGGCGCCACGGCGGCTCTCGCCATGCTGGTGTGGGTGATGTGGGGGTATTCGACCGCATTCGGCCCCGAGGGCAATGCCTTCTTCAGCTGGGGCGTGCCGTTCCTCAAGGGGATCACCGCCGCGAGCACCGCGGCGACCTTCACCGATGAGGTGATCAGCGAATTCGTGTTCATCAGCTTCCAGATGACCTTCGCCGCGATCACGGCCGCCCTTATCCTCGGGGCCACCGCCGAGAGGATGAAGTTCAGCGCAGTGATGGCGTTCGTGCCGATCTGGCTGACGATCGTCTATTTCCCGATCGCGCACATGGTCTGGGCCGGGGGCGGCCTGCTGTTCGAGGACGGCGCGCTCGATTTCGCCGGCGGCACGGTGGTTCACATCAATGCCGGTGTCTCGGGCCTCGTTCTCGCCTTCCTACTCGGCAAGCGGCGCGGATATCCGGCCGAACCCATGCCGCCGCACTCGATGACCCTGACCATGGTGGGCACGGGACTGCTGTGGGTTGGCTGGTTCGGCTTCAACGCCGGCTCCGCGCTCGAAGCGGACGCTTCGGCGGGCCTGGCCATGATCAACACCTTCGTCGCGACCGCCGCTGCGGCCCTGACCTGGATGGTGATCGAGCGCGTGGTCGGACACAAGGGCTCGGCTCTGGGCTTCTGCTCGGGCGTGATCGCCGGTCTGGTCGCGGTCACCCCGGCAGCGGGCAATAGCGGTCCGTTCGGTGCGATCCTGCTCGGTATCGTGTCTTCGGCCGTCTGCTACTTCTTCGTCGCCAAGGTGAAGAACAAGCTCGGCTACGACGACTCGCTCGATGCCTTCGGTATCCACGGGATCGGCGGCATTGTCGGCGCGATCGGCACGGGCATCGTCTACCAGCCGGTCCTCGGCGGTCCCGGCGATGGCTCGGTTGCGGTCGGCGCGCAGCTCTGGATCCAGACCTTCGGCGTGCTCGTAACCATCGGCTGGGCCGCAGTCGGTACCCTGGTTGCCGCGCTCGCCGTCAAGTTCGTCATCGGCCTCAGGGTCGACGAGGAGACTGAGGTCGACGGTCTCGACATCTCCGAACACGGCGAACGCGCCTACAACTGACGCACCAGCTTGGCGGAGGGGTAGCTCCTCTCTCTCCCTCCCCTCCGCCTCCATACGTTCCTCCTGCGAACGCAAGACTGACAAGGGCCGGGACGGCGAGCAATCGTCCCGGCCCCTTTTTTGGCTTGTTTTTCCAGTGTTGCAGCTTGGCGACACACCCACTGCAAATCGAGCCGAAGCGCTTGAGGGGATTGACCTCGCGCTCCTGCAGATTCAGGCGAAGCATCATCCGGGCCTTTGAGCCCCGAAGAGGAGAGAGATATAATGAACGTTCCAACCTCTAACCGTCGCCGGCTGCGCCAGGCCTTGATGACGGGTTGTGCGATCGCGCTCGGCGCGACCCCCGTTTTCGCTCAGGACCAGGAAGAGCCCGCAGAGGAAAATGCGCGCGCTACCGGCAATGTCATTATCGTTACGGCTACCAAGCGTGACTCCACCATTCAGGACATCCCGTTCTCGATCAGCGCGTTGACCGCCGAAGACATCGAAAGATCGGGCGCGACCAGTCTCGAAGACGTCTCGCGCAATGTGGCCGGTCTGTCGGTGCAAAATCTTGGCCCGGGCCAGAGCCAGGTCTCGGTGCGCGGCGTGTCCGCCGGCCAGGTCGTGCGCGACCAGCCGGGCGTCAAGGAACAGGTCGGCGTCTATCTCGATGAATCGGTGATCTCGCTTTCGCTGTTCACTCCCGACCTCGACTTGTTCGACCTCAACCGTCTCGAAACGCTGCGCGGCCCGCAGGGTACGCTGTTCGGTTCGGGCAGTGTCGGCGGAACGATCCGCTACATTACCAACCAGCCCAAGCCGGGCGTCTTCGAAGGCAAGATGGAAGCCAACGTGAATATCGTCGATGGCGACGATATCGGTTGGCACACCAAGGGTGCTGTCAATCTGCCGCTCGGCGACATCGCTGCCGTGCGCGCAGTGGGCTACTACACTGAATATGCCGGCTTCATCGATGCTCGCGGCCCGGCTGGCGGCGAAAACATCAATGACGGCAAGCGTTACGGCGGCCGCATAGCCTTCACGCTCGACACCGACGAAGGGTTCAGCATCACCCCGCGGCTCGTCTATCAGAAGGTCGAAGCCAACGGCTTCAACCGCCAGGAAATCTACAACCTGTTCGCCAACCCCTTCACCACGAGCCGCCCGGCGATTCAGCTTGGCGAGCGTGAGCAATATCTGCTGCTGCGCGAGGGGTTCGAGGACGAAAC
>JBFHIF010000018.1:0-10871 GCA_041596595.1 Erythrobacter sp.
GGCGATCACGAAGGTGTTGGTAAAGGGGTTCGCGTCCATCGAACCGAACACCGCTTCGATCCCGACTTTCGAATAGTCGAGCAGCGCGATCACGCCGCGAGACATGGCCTGGATGACCTGGACGCCGAAATCGGTGCGCAGCACCAGCAGCGCCATCGCCGCCTGCAGCGCAAAAGCTGCGCCGACGACCCGCAGGCGGATACGGCGCTTGCCCGAGGAAAGCAGGAAGGCGACGCCGAGAATCGCGGCGATCCCGAGCAGGCTGTAGAGGATGGACGTGCCAGTGGCGCTCATGGCGGTTCTTCTTGCCCCCGGTATGGTGTGGGTGGATACGGTCCCTGCCGCGCCCCATCTGAACGCGGTCTGGCGGGCGTGGCATTTTGACCTTGCAAGCGCAACTCCCGCGTAATGCGCTATCACCCATCGGTGACAGCGCGCGCGGGCCCACTTTCCTTTTTCGAGCGCGCGCCCTAACCCTTCGACGCATGGAAAACACAGCCACCAATCCCGCCTCGGCTCAGGCGGAAACCCGCGCAGTCACCGTTCCGCTCGGACTGTTCGTATTCTCGATCCTGTATGGCGGGATGACCGTGCTGGCGGGCGTTCTGGCCTACAAGCAGGTGCGGCTCTGGCCGACCGAACTCGCGGTCGAATCGGGGATTTTCGCGTTCCTGCTGCTGGTGGTGATTTCAAGCACGATCGCGCAGCTTTACGGCACGAAACTGGCCAACCGGATCGTGTGGTGGGGCTTTGTCCCGCTCGGGGTTTCGGCGCTGCTGATGAACTTCGTTCTGACGCTTCCCGCCTCGCCCGAAATGCTGTCGTTCCGCGCCGATGACCTCGCCGCTTTCGAGCGCGTCCACGGACAGCTCTGGCGGGTGATGATGGCCGGACCAGCCGCCTATCTCGTCTCGCTCCTGCTCAACGTGTGGATCTTCGATCGCCTGCGCGGGCGCGGCGATTCGGGCACGCTTGGACTGATGGCGCGCGGGGCGATCGCTTCGGCGCTGAGCCAGGCAATCGATTCGGTGATCTTCGTCACGCTCGCCTTTTACGGTGAGTTCGACATCACCGACCTGCTGATCGGGCAGGTGATCGCCAAGGTGGTGCTGAGCCTCGTGCTGGTACCGTTCCTGATCACCTTTGGGGTCAAGGCGGCGCAGTGGCTCGATCGGCGCGCCGACTAACCGAGGCCCACGCCAAACGCCTCCCTGCCAATGACCCTCAGCGGCTGGCGATCAGTGTGTCGGGCTTGAACTCGCGCAGCTGGTCCGAACCGCCGTCGATCACCTTCTGCCCGTCGCCCACGACGATGAACGCCGCCCAGTAGAACGGGTGCGAGGTGCGATGGTCGTCCATCAATTCGCGCTGCGCATTGCCGAGCGAGCGGGAAATCCCCACGCCTTCGCCCGATGACAACAGCCCCTGCACGAGTCGCTGCGTGGCGTCGTAATCGTCGGGCACCGGCCAGTGGCTTGCCACCACCGCGCGCGCACCCGCGCCCACGAAAGCGCGCACGAGGCCGTCGAGCGCATAGTCGCCGCCACCCACCACGCCCGCTTCGCTCGACACCGCGCTGGTCGCCTGGCCTGCGGTGTCGCAGGCCGACAGGATCACCAGTTCGGCATCGAGGTTCATGTCGAAGATCTCGCGGAAAGTGAGCAGCCCGTCCGAGCCCTCGCCGTCGAAGCTCGTCACCAGCGCGGGTCGTGCCGGGCAATCGGGGTGAGGGGCGGTGACGAGGCCGTGGGTGGCGAAGTGGACGATCCGGTAGTCGGACAACTCCTTGTTCGACAGCAGCGCGGCGTCGGAAAATTCCGCACCGGTCCTCACCGTGCTGACATCTTCGCCGAACCGGCTGGCGGCGAAGAACAGTTCGCCCGGAGTGATCGGGTCGCGCCAGGTATCGAGCGGCCAGGCGCACGGATCGTCCGAATGGTTGCGTTCGTCTGGAAGCGCGTTCGACCCGACGCCGATATAGGCCTTCTTGGCGCGCGATGGCGCGATGTTGCGGATATTGAGGAAGCCGCGCGGACTGACCGCGACCGAAACGTCCTTGGTCCGGGCGAGCCAGTCGATCTCGCGGTAATCGTAGAGATCGGCATCGGCGTCCTCGGTGCGCTCGAGATAGGCATCGACCCCTTCCTGCGAGGCGATCAGGACTTGCGGCGGCAGCTGCAGCATCGGCCCGTCGGGTTCGAAAATCAGGTGCTCGACCTGCTTGAGTTCATCCTCGACCGGCCCGAACAGCGTGAGATAAAGCTCGCGCGCGCGTTCGACCTCGAACGGGTAGGTGACGGTCTGGCCGCCTTCGGAAAAGGCGATCGAGGCGCGCAGGAACGATACCGCGTCCTCCTGGTCGATCAGGCTGCTCTCCAGCTTGAAGATGCGCGCATCGCCAGGCGTGATCCACAGGCCGTAGACATCCTCGCCCGCGACCGCGAGCTTGTAATAGGCCTCGCTCTCACGCAGTTCGGACTGCAGCTGGGCGAGAGTGAGTTGCACCGGCGAGAGCGCGCGGAAGCGCGGGAAATCCGCCAGCTTCGACAGCAGCGCAGTCTGTTCCGCCCTCAGATGTTCGAGCGTTTCCTGAGCGGCGACGAGCCCCTGCTGCTGCAGTTCGGTGGGTTCGAGCACCGCCGCGAGCCGGTCGGCCCGCGCCTGGGTGCGGGCGATCTCGCGGCTGCGCGCAAGCGAGAGCCGGAACAGCGCGGAGGCCTCGTCATTGCCCTCGGACATCTGGCGGGCGAGGATCGCCTGGGTCTGCGCGACACCCGGGCGCTGGAGCAGCTGCGAGGCTTCGAAGAACGCCGCGGCCGCATCATCCGAGCCGTTCTCTGCCAGCATCGCGAAATAGGGCTGAAGCAGGTTGCGAAGGCTCGCCCCGCTATCGGTGGTGTTGATCGCGCGCTCGACCACCTGGGCATAGAGCGCCCGCGCCTCGTCCAGGCGCTCTGCCCGCAGCAGGAACCCGGCCTTGCGCGCATGGGTCGCGAGCAGCACCGGCGATTGCGGATAGTCGCGCGAAATCGCCGATGCGGCGACATCATAGGCGCGCAACGCAATTTCGGTCTGTCCCAGTCCTTCGGCGACCAGAGCGCGTTCGATCGCGATCTCCGAGCGCAGCCAGCGGGCCGAGGCGACGCGCCCTTCGCGAACCTTGGCGATCCGCGCATCGGCCCGCTTCAGAAGCGAACGCGCCTGTTCGAGGTCATTTTTCTGCCGGGCGATCGAACCGGCGAGGTAATCGGCCTGCGCATCGAGCAATTCGGCGCGTTCGCGCGGAGACAAGGCCAGTTCGGCCCCGCCGAGCCGTTGCAGCGCGAGGTTCTCGCGGTTGATCTGGGCCGAAAGCGGATTGTCGATGAAGCCGTCCTGGACCGAAAGCATTTCGGAATTGGCCTCGATCGCCCGCATCTCCTTGCCGAGCACTTCGAGCGCGATTTCGGGCATCCGGCGGTTGAGGAAATTGATCGCGCGGTAATTTCTGATAAGGCGCTCGGCGACCCCGTCCTTGCGGGTCAGAACGCTTTCAGCCTTGTCGAAAAGCCTCTCGGCTCCCTGAAAGCTGCCGAGATTGGATTGCTGCAGGCCCTGGTTGGCGAGGACTTCGGCGAGCACCGCGGCGTTGCCCTGGCTGCGCGCCAGGAGCGTCTCGAAGAACTCGCTCGATTCGGCAAAGCGCCCGCTATTGTTGCGGACATAGGCTTCGTTGAGAGCGTCGAACTGCGACAGCGCGCCGGCCTGGACGCGGGCAAAGGCCGCCGCGTCACTGACCTCGGTCTGCGCCACGCTGATCGTGCCGGGCAGGTTGCGATCATTGTAAACCGATGCGAGCGCAAGTTTCAGGACCGGATCGTAACCTGCCAGCCCCTCGACGAAATAGGTCCGGCCCTCGCGTTCGAGCGTATAGCTGCGGTAGCTGATCCCGAGGTCGGGATCGGTGCAGGTGCGCTTGGCAACCTCGCCGACCATTTCGATCTGGTCGCGCATCGCAGCCTCGCACGCAGCGTCTTCACCCGCGCCGCTTGGGACCGGTCTGATCCGCGAACCATCGCGCACCACCAGCAATGTTCCGACCGTATCGGCGGCATCGCGGCAGGTCAGTTTGTAGGCGCGGTCGAACATCCCGCCCAGGCGCGGCTCGGCCGGCGCGCTCTGGGCAGAGCAGCGCACGCCCGCATCGCCGATGCGAAATGTCGTGGCCAGCGAGAGCGGGTCATCGCGCGAAGATGCGGGCGCGACGAACAACGCTCCGCTCGCCGCCGCGGCGATGGAGGACACGATCAGGATCTTGTTGCGCAGGGTCTTCATCACTGAGCTCCGCTGGGATCAGATGGGAATACGTCGACGTCGGGATCGATCAGCGCGGGGTTGCCCGAACCGCTGATCGGATCGTTGACGATGCCGCCAGGCTGGAGGCCGTTGGTATTGATCAGGCTGGGTGGCGGCATGATCGGGCCGCTGACCGGGCCCTCGCTGTCCTCGTCTTCTTCTTCCGAACCCTGTTCTTCCTCGGAGGCTTCCTCTTCGGATGATTCGGATTCGTCGCTTTCGCTTGCACTCTCGCCGCTGTCGTCTTCCTCGATAGCGAATTCCTCGTCACCGCCGCCGCCATCATCGACAGTGTCGGCGGTGACCTCACCGCCCGAAGACGATCCGCCCGTGCCGGTCCCGACCGAGCCGCCCGAGGACGGTCCGCCCGATTTTGATTCGCCACCGCTTTCGTCGCTTGACGAGCCAGAGCCATTTTTCGAGCCGGTGCCGGTGGTCGATACGCCCGATCCGGTATTGGTCGCGCCGGTGACCGCTGCCGACACGGTCGAGGTGATCTCACCGCTATTGGACACGACCTGCGGACAGCCGCTGAGTTCGCAGCCGTTGAACAGGCTCTTGGGTGCCAGCTTCTCGGTTCCCTTGAGGGTCGCGAGATACGCCTTCGCAGCATCCCTGCCTGCCAGGACCGTTCCCGCCGCATCGGTAAGCTTGCCGTTGACGATAAAGAACACGGTCGTCTCGCCGGTCCCGATCGTCAGACCGTTGGCGGTGCCCACCGTGATGCCCGCGCGGGCATCGGCGGTGCCGGTGTTCTGGACCAGCAGACGCGATCCTGCCAGCAGCGACAGCTTGTCCGCCGCCAGCACGCCCTTGTCGCGCCGGGTCACTGCGGCCTTGTTGAACAGGTCGGCCAGTTGCTGCTCGGTCTCCTCGCCCGTCAAGGCGTTGATCATCGCGCCTTCGCCGACCACGATCCGATCGGCGGCGATCGTGATCGCGCCCTTGTTGGCAAGCAGGTCGATGCTGCCCTTCGCGCTGTCGAGCGTGAAGCGCCCAGTGGTGAACCCAAGAGCGATCGGATCGCGTGCCTGGCTCACGGTGACATTACCCGCGACGTTGATCTGGCCGCCCGAACCGTTGGCGAAATTGAGCGCCTTGAAAGCGGTATTGCCCGCGAGATCGAAGTCGCCAAGCGTGATGGCACCCCCGGCTCCGGTCAGCGTGCTGCCGATATTGATCGTGCCGGTTCTGAGCTTGCCGAACATCGCCGCGTCGATCACCAGCCCCGCAAAATCGCCCGGATTGGTCTGGGTGACCAGCACGCCGCCTGCATTGGTGGAGTTGAGCGAGAACACGCCATCGGCTCCCCCGGTCACCTGTCCCTGCGCGGTGATTTCCAAGCGCGGGGTCGTGACGGCGATGGCCCCGCTCTGCCAATCGCCCGCGATCCGGGTGGTTCCGCTCGAACGGGTGGTGAGAGTGGATGCGGAGACATTGGCGAGCGCAAGCACGCCCGATGCCTCGGCATTCACCGCCCCCGCTGCGGCGATCGTGCCGCTCGCGATCAGGTCGCCTCCGCGTGCGACGGCGGCGATGGATCCCGCATTCGTGTCGGAAAGCCCGATCGCACCCGATGAATCGAGAGCGACCGCGCCAGCGACGTTGACCGGGCTGGCAAACGCGATGTTGCCTCCGCTCGACTTGGCAGTGAGCGAGCCGGCCGTGACCGGACCTGCCGCGATGCCGAGCGCGGAATCGAGCGAAACGCCATTCGCCACGTTCAGCGCGCCAGCCAGCGAGATAGCACCGCTCTGGGTGCGGGCCGTTAGCGCGCCCGCGTTGACGCCTGCGAGAGCGATCGCGCCCGCGGCGTCGAGAGTGAGCGCGCCCGTCAGAGCGAGCGGCTCGGCGGCGACAATGTCACCGACGGTCGAACTTGCGCTCAGCGATTGCGCGCTGATGCCACTCAGGGCGATCGTGTCGCGGGTAACGATCGAGACCGTGTCGGTCGCGGTCAGCATTCCAGTGGTGGTCCCGCCAGACAGCGCGGCCAGGTCGATCGACTGCGCGCTCAGTCCCGCGGTGACGATATTCGCCGCCGAATCGAGAGCAATCGCCCCAGCGACGTCCGCCGGAGCCGACAGCGTGATGTCGCCGGTCTGTGTGCGCGCGGTCAGCGCGCCCGCGTTGACGCCTGCGAGAGCGATCGCGCCCGCGGCGTCGAGAGTGAGAGCGCCCATGAGAGCGATTGGCTCGGCGGCGACGATGTCGCCCGCGGTCGAACTTGCGCTCAGTGATTGCGCGCTGATGCCGCTCAGCGCGATCGTGTCGCGGGTAGCGATCGAGACCGTGTCGGTCGCGGCCAGCACCCCGGTGGTGATGCCGCCCGACAGCGCGGTCAGGTCGATCGCCTGCGCGCTCAGACCGGCGGTGACGATATTCGCCGCCGAATTGAGAGCGATCGCGCCAGCGACGTCCGCCGGAGCCGAGAGCGTGATATCGCCGCCGCGCGATGTCGCGCCCAGCGTTCCAGCGCTCACTCCTCCGAGTGCGATCGCACCGCCCGCATCGAGCGTAAGCGCCCCATCCACTTCGAGCGTGTCGTCGGCGATGATGTCGCCCTGCTCGCTGACCGCGACGATCGAACCGGCAAATGTCTGGGCAAACCGGATGAGGCCGCTGGCGCTGAGATCCACCAGACCCGACACGTTGACCGGACCGCCCAACGCGATGTCGCCGCTATTCGCCGTGGCGGTGAGCGATCCGGCGGTGACCGGACCTGCCGTGATGCCGAGCGCGGAATCGAGCAGGATGCCGCCCGTTACCGCGACCGGGCCCGAGAGCGAAATGCCGCCTGCCTGCGTGCGCGCCGTCATCTGCGCCGCGTTCAGATCGGCGAGCGAGATCGCGCCTGCCGCGTCGAGCGTCAGAGCGCCCGTCAGCGCGAGCGGCTGGGCCGCGACGATGTCGCCTGCGGTCGAATTTGCGCTCAGCGTGTCGGCGGTGACGCCGCCCAGAGCGATTTGACCGCCCGTTTGCAGGGCGACAGCGCCGCCCGAAACCGAGGCGAACTCGATCGAGCCGGTGCCGCCCGCAATGTTGATGATCGGTCCGCCGAGATCGCCGAGAATGACCGAGCCCGCCGATGCGACCGCAATCTCCGCGCTCTGGAGCTGCGCCCGCGTCGCGACATCGCCCTGGAGCGATACCAGACGCAGGAGCTGCGCCGCGTCGATTACGCCCTGGGCGGGAGGCGGTGCATTGGGATCGAGCACGGGGAGCACGAAGCCCGCCGCCGTAAGATCGAAGACGCCGGTTGTCAGCGTCGAATCGATCACTTGCAGCTGCACATTACCCGCGAAATTGCCCGTGATCATGTCCGAGACCAGCGTGGCGTTCGACAGGGTGAAGGCAAACGGCGAACTCGGTGCCCCGCCGCCGATCACATCGATATCGACCGAGCCGATCTGGACGTCGGCTTGCGAAACCTGGAACGTCCCGCCCGCGCCGTGCAGGCTCTGTCCGGGGTTGCTGCCCGAACCGCCAATGCCCTGCGACCGCATCTGCAGGCTGCCGATTGTGGTCGTCCCGCGACCGGGATTGTTGAACGCCTGGGTTGCGAGGAAGGAGAGGAACCCGCCGGTTCCATCGCCGCCTGCGCCCGCCACCGTCCCGGCGCCACCATTGCCGCCAACGCCATCGACCGCGACGCTGACGGTGTTGGCGTTGATCGGCGCGCCGCGCGAGAGAACGCCGACAAAACCGCCCTGGCCGAAGCCCCCGGCACCGCCCGTGCCATTGGTGGCCGCGCCACCGAGGCCGCCGATATTCGCCATCGTGATCGCGAGATCACCGAAATTGGCCGCCCCGTTTACCGCGCCGGTGATCGAACCGCCGCTTGCAGTGCCGATTTGCAGCGAGCCGCCGTTCGAATTGCCACCAGCGCCGCCGTTGACGCCTGCGCCGCCCTCACCGCCCAAGGTGCGGAAATCGATCGCGCTCGCGCCGGTGATGCTCAGCGTTCCCTTGCTCGCGCGGCCGAAGACCCCGCCGCCAAAGCCCTGGGCATCGCCGCCGCGGCCACCATCGCCCGTGCCGGTCGAATCGCCCCCCTTGCCGCCTTGCACCACGAGCGAAGCCGAGAGGTTGCCGATCGAGACACGCGTGGCCTCGGGATCTTCCTCGAGGCTGAAGGCGTCGATCTGGAACGAGCCCCCGCGCGCATGGCCTCCGACCCCGCCGGTGGCCCCTGCAAGCCCTTCGCCCCCGAACGCGGTGCCGTGAATGTTCAAGGTCCCGCCGATCGTGGTTTCGGCCATGCGCGAACGAACGCTCATGAACCCGCCCGAAGCCTCGCCCCCGACCTGGCCCGCTCCGCCGATCGCTGCCGAAGCAAGCGAGACATCCCCCGCAATCGCGATGTCGCCTGCATCGAAAACTTCGCCGGTATTGGGGTCGACATAGCCCTGGTTGGAGATTTGGACCGAATTGCCGAATGCGGCGCCGCCGGTTCCGGCTGGTGCCCGCCCGCCCTGGGCACTGCCATCCATGACAAGATTGCCGCCAAGGGTCAGCGTGCCAGCCGCGAAGGCATAGACCGCATTGAAGCCGCCACTGGCCTGTCCGCCATTGCCGCCCAGATCGCCTGCGTCTCCGCCGGTGGCCGAGCTCGTCAGGTTCACGTCGCCGGTAATCGTCGCGTGACTAGCCGGGCGAATCTCGCCGGTCATTGGGTCAAAGGTCTGTTCGAGATAGATCGAAGCGCCGCCCACGCTGGCTGATCCGCCATTTCCGGTCCCGCCCGGCAGGATCGATCCGCCTGTGCCGGTCGAAGAGGCATTGAGCGTCGCCGCGTTGATCACCGCGCCATCGCGCAGCGAGAGGAACGCGCCCGAGCCCTGAACCGCGCCGCCTTCACCGGTCAGCGCGTGACCGCCCTGTCCGCTCGTCCCCATGGTCAGATCGCCCACGACATCGAGAGTGGAATCCTGGACGCTCAGCCCGAGATAGGCCAGTTCAGCCATGCCCCCGATGCCGAAATCGGGCGAGGTCGCGCCCCCGCCCTGTGCATGCGAGAGGAGGCTGAAATTGCCCGCGACGGACACCTGCGAGTTTTCGAAATAGGGCGTTCCCGACACCCCTCGGGCGAGGCCGCCATTGCGCCCGCTGCCGCCGATCGCCATTCCCGAGACGTTCAAATCGGAGAGGACGGCGAGAGTCGAGCCGAACGCGTAGATGCTCATCCCTCCGCCGAAGGCGCTGCCGCCATCGCCAAGGCCGTCGCTCGATCCGTTGCCCCCCTGTAGCGTGAGCAGGATCTCGTCGAAGGCGACTTCGAGGTTGGACTGGAAGGCGTGGATGTTGAAATAGCCGTTCGCAGCGCTGCCACCGCTTGTGCGCTGCGCGAGCGACAGCGCGGAGCCGCCCGTTCCGGTCATCTCGACGCGAAGACGACCGAGATCGACGGTCGCATCGTTCACGTTGATCGAGACGCCGCCCAGCTCGGCGTTGCCGCCAAACGCGTCGCTCGCCTGCGTATCGCCGCCGCGCGCGGTGTTGCGCAGGATCAAGGGGTTGGCTGCATCATCAGGCAGCGCGATCGTCGCGCCGCCAAACGCGGTGATCTGAATCTGGCCCGATTGCGCGAAGCCGCCATTGCCGCTTGTTCCGGTCCCGCCAAATGCCTGCGAGGAGAGGAAGGCCAGACCGCTGGCGAGATTGGGCGAAGACAGAACGATCGAGCTGCCCGGGTCGTAGGCATCCAGCGACACGTAACCGCCAAACGCCGCGCCCCCACCCGAACCGGTATCAACGCCCCCATGAGCATCGGCCGAAAGGCTCAATTCCCCGGCGCGGATCTGACCGCCGCGATAGGCCGAAACGATCGAGAAACCTGCGCGCGCTTCCGCGCCGTCGCCGCCATAGGCGTCGGTCACGATCCGGGCGAGCCCGGCAATGTCGATCAACCCCCCATCGCTGGCATAGATGTTGGCGTATCCGCCTTCAGCGCTCAGCCCGCTCTGATCGCCGCGAAGATCGATGCCCGCATCAAGCAGCAGGCTGCCGCCCACGGTGAAAGTGCTGCCGGCATCCTGCACCCCGATCGTGGCGCCCGAACTGCGCACGACGAGATCGCCGTCGGCGTCGGAAAGAGCGCGTGAGATGAGCGATAGGTCTCCGGTTACCCCGAGATGCGACCCTTGCGAGACGAAGACGTTCGCGCCGCCCGAATCGCTCCCAAAATAGGGGCCGCTTGATTGCAGCAGCACATTACCGATGATGCCGAGCGACCCGGCCACTCCTGTTTCGAAATCGGAATGGACATTGACGCCCGCATAGGAAGCCGCGATCGCGACATCACCGTTGATCGTGGCGTCAGCGCCAGCGATCGAAAGGAAAAAGCTTTGACCGTCGCCTGCGCTCCCATCGCCGTTGAGAGCGCTCGAAGTGACCACCAGACCATCGGTGACCGTCAGTCGGCCGCGCTGGGCATAAATGCTGAAATCGTTCGCCGAAACCAGGCCGTGGACCCCGCTCCCGTCGAGCGAGCCAGATCCCCCTGTCAGGCTGAACACCAGCGGATCGAAGGCCAC
>JBFHIF010000019.1:0-10790 GCA_041596595.1 Erythrobacter sp.
ACGCCCAAGGAAAGCGAGAAGAACGCTTGCCCGACGGCCGCGAGCATCACTTCGCCGGTCAGTTTCGAAAAGTCGAAGGTGAAGAGATAGGCAATAGCGTCACCGAAATTGCCGGTGAACGCCCCGTAGATCGTGATGCCGAGAAACAGCAGGAAGAACAGCGGCATGAGATAGACAGCGACCCACTCGATCCCGCTTGAAACGCCCTTGGCGACGAAGAACATCGTGACCGCGAGGAAACCGAGATTGAGGCCGACCATCATCGAACCGTTCCCGAACAATCCGGGAAGGAGACCCTCGATATCTGACGGATCGCGACCTTCGAAAGCTCCGCCCGTCAGCCCGGTCTGAACCAGGTCCTGCGCAAACACGCCGATATAATAGACGACCCAGCCGCCCACCACGCAGTAGAAACTCAGGATGAGGAAAGCGGCAAAGACCCCCATCGAGGCAAGAACGCTCCAGCCTTCCGACGCGTTCGAGTCTCTTGCCAGGCGTCGCACGCTTTCGGGCGCATTGGCCTGCCCGTGGCGGCCAATCAGGACCTCGCTGAGAAGCACTGGAAGACCGATCAGCAGCACGCAGAAGATGTAGAAAAGCACGAACGCGCCCCCGCCATTCGCGCCCGCTTCGGCCGGGAATCGCCACATATTGCCCAGCCCCACTGCCGAGCCGACTGCGGCGAGAATGAAGGCGCTGCGAGACGACCAGTTTTCGTGACCTGCTCCGGTTACTGCCATAATAGATCGATTTCCTCATCATAGCGCACGTGGGTCCGCGCGCCTCCCTCGCGCGCCTTACTGCAATGTTTCGACGCGCGCGCCAAGGGCCTTTGCGTTCAGGCCGCTCAGTCGTTAAATGCGCGCCCATGTCGACAACATTCGAGCTCGATACGAGCACCAGCCGGGCGCACCCCACCCCCACGCCCATGAAACGGCTTACCGTCCCCGGTGTGCGCTCGCGCAAGAAAGACGGAGTGACCGAACGCCCGCTGGTGATGCTCACCGCCTATACCGCGCGGCAGGCGCAGTTGCTCGATTCGCATTGCGACCTTCTGCTGGTGGGGGATTCGCTCGGCCAGGTCATCTATGGCCTCCCGTCCACTATCCCCGTGACGCTAGAGATGATGGCCAATCACGGCGCAGCCGTGGTGAGAGGCAGCTACCATTCGGTCGTCGTCATCGACATGCCGTTCGGTTCCTATGAAAGTTCACCCGAACAGGCATTCGAAAGCGCGGCCTTTTTGCTGAAACAGACCGGAGCGGCCGCCGTGAAGCTCGAAGGCGGCGAAGCAATGGCGCCGACGGTTGAGTTTCTCAATTCGCGCGGGATTCCCGTGATGGGGCATGTCGGATTGACCCCGCAGGCGGTTAACGTGCTTGGCGGCTACGCTGCGCGGGGCCGGTCGGATGCCGAAGCGGAGAAAATCGTCAGCGATGCCGTCGCGCTCGACAGGGCCGGCGCATTCGCGATCGTCATCGAAGGTGTGGTCGAACCGATCGCGGTATCCGCGACCGAAGCGGTCTCGTGCCCGACGATCGGCATCGGTGCTTCGGCGAGGTGCGACGGGCAGGTTCTTGTCACCGAGGATATGCTGGGCATGTTCGAGCGCGTCCCGCGCTTCGTAAAGCGATATGAAGACATAGCCGCGGTGATCGAAAAAACCGTTGCAACCTATGCCGAGGAAGTGCGCAGCCGCTCCTTCCCTGGCGAAGAACAGACTTACCAGCCCAAGGGCTGATCCCCCCAATCTCCTGATCCGAAAGCCCGGCCCGATGCAGACCCTGCTGCGCTATTACACCTTCTCGCTCATCTTCACCGCGCTCTGCCTTGCGGGCGCGGCCTGGTATGGTTGGGCGCTGACCGGCACCATGATGGGAATGCTGGGCGTGGTCTGGATCGTGTTCGTGCTCTCGATCCTCGAAGTTTCGCTCAGCTTCGACAACGCGGTCGTCAATGCGACCGTGCTGCGCGAGATGGACCCGGTCTGGCAGCAGCGGTTCCTCACCATCGGCATCCTCATCGCCGTGTTCGGGATGAGGATTATCTTCCCGATCGCGATCGTGTCGATCGCCGCGCAAATCGGGCCGTGGGAAGCGATCGAACTGTCCTTGGGCAAGCCCGATGAATACGAACGGATCGTCTCGGCCGCGCATGTCGGGATCGCGGGTTTCGGCGGCGCTTTCCTCGCCATGGTCGGGCTCACCTTCTTCTTCGACAAGGACAAGGACATTCACTGGATCGCGATGATCGAGCGGACGGTGAACCGTTTCTCGAGCATACCGGCCCTGGAGATCGGGGTCGTGCTTTCGGTGCTTTATGGTGTCTCCACGATGCTGGACGACGCCGAGGCGCTGACCTTCCTGACAGCAGGAGTGCTCGGCCTCGTGACGTTCATCGGCGTTCACGCCCTAGGTGCGATCATCGAACAGTCCGAGATGCGAAAGAAGGCGGCAGGCCAGGTCGTGCGATCGGGCCTCGGAGGATTCCTCTATCTCGAAGTGCTCGACGCCAGCTTCAGCTTTGATGGCGTGATCGGCGCTTTTGCTCTTTCGAACAACATGGTCATCATCGCGATTGGCCTGTCCGTGGGCGCGATGTTTGTCCGCTCGATGACGGTCCATCTCGTGCGTGCGGGCACCTTGTCGCAGTTCCGCTATCTCGAACACGGGGCATTCTGGGCGATCATCGTGCTCGGCCTGATCATGCTCCTCTCGGCCAAATATCACATCCCCGAAACCTTTACGGGGCTGATCGGAGCGGTGCTGATCGGGCTATCGCTGCTGTGGTCGATCCGCCACAACAGGAAGACCCATATCGCTACCCCGGAAGCCGACGAGCTAACCGGCTAGCGAGAGGCGCTGCGACCACCAGTTGCAGCAGGTGATAGAGCAGCAAGGGCGCGATGATCGCCCCCGCGATCGCCGGCGCAAACATGATCGTCGCAAGCGGGGCGCCGATCGCGACGCTTTTCTGCGGTGCTCCGAAAAGGAATGCGATCCGGTCCTCGCGCGGATATCCGGCAATCTGGGTCGCGCGCCATGCAGCGACATGGGCAAGCGCCAGATAGACACAGACGAGCGCGAACAGGACAAATGTCTGCGTGAGCGAAAGACGGGTAAGGACGCCCTGAGCCACCGCCCCAGACATGGCGACATAGACCGCGATCCCGATAACCAGCCGGTCCAGCCACACCACGTTCGCCTTGCGCCGCGTCAGCCACTCTCTTGTATAGCCTTGCAGCGCCTGCCCTATCGCAAAGGGTAGAAGCAGGATCGCCCCGATCCTCAGAAACGTCTCGCTGCCGAGATCGACGGCATCACCACCGGCAAGAAGCGCAAAAAGAGGCGCGCTTGCAAACACGCCAAAGAAGGTGAGAAGCGCTGCCCCGACCACCGACAAGGCCACGTTGCCGCCCGCGAGTGTGGTGTAACTTGTCGCCGACTGGATCGTGGATGGCAGAACGCCGAGAAACACGAAGCCCAATGCCAGCAACGGCGGAAGCACCATTCCTGCAAGGACACCGAACCCTGCTCCGGCCAACGCCATCGCGCCGAACACGAAGATGAAAAGTAGCGAGAAGAAGCGCCAATTCGCGGCAGCTTTTGCCACCTGACCGCGCGCGATGCGCATCCCGTTCACGAGAAACAGCACGAAAATCGCCACGTTGGAAATGACCCGTGCATGCGTCTGGGCGTCCCCAGTTGCAGGCAGCGCAATCGCGAATGTCGTGGCAATCACTAGGACCACGATCATCGGATCGAGAAGGTTTGCGATCAGGCGTTGCATCACCCTGCCCCTGCCCGCGAGGTGCTCGCTTGTCGAGCGTGCGGTTCAACTATCGCCGAAGGAAGGGTGCGGGACGCAGATCGTCGAGCCAGGCTACAAGTCGCTCGGCAACGCTGGTGTCTCCCTGCGCGCGGGCAGCTTCAATCCGTAGCGCCAGCAGTTCGGGATCGTTCCCGGCGCCAAGGGCCATCACGTTATCGAGAAGGATTGCGGCGCGCAGCCAGTCTTCCTCCGCCGCGACTTCGCTCGCGAGCATAAAAAGCGCTTCGGTATTTCGGGGTTCGGCCGTGAGGTGTCTGACCAACAAGGCGTGGGCCGCGTCATCATCGCCCGTCATGCGGTATGCAAGGATGATCTTGCGCGTGAGAAGCCATGGGCGCCGGATCTGCGCAGCCTGCCCATACATTCCAAGCGCGCCCTGCCCGTCGCCTGCAGCCAGTGCCGCATCGCCCGCGATTGTCAGCAGGTCCGCCGAACCGGGGAACCGCCGCAAATGGTTCGCAGCCCTCGCGTGAGCCTGCTGCTGCTGTCCCGCCGCGATCAACCGCCGCACTTCGCGGGTGGGTTCGGGCAGGTTCGCACCAACGCCGTATGCCGCCAGGTTCAATGGCATGTCGTAGGGACGTGATCGGGCGTTTTCGATGAGAGCGGCCGCTTCGCGTCTCTGACCCAGCCGTTCGAGCGAACGACCGGCGAGCATCGTGAGATAGGGCGAAGCCTCGCGCGATCCTGCAAGTTCGCCGAACCGATCGATCAGTTCCCGATCGCGCCCGCTCAGCCACAAGGCGCGCGCAAACAGTTCCAGCACGCGGCGATTGCCCGGCTGGCGTTCATGCAGCGTCTGGAGCGCATTGGTCGCATTGTCAGGGTTGCCCTGCTCCATCTCCACCAGTGCCCCTAGCAAGATCGCCGCAGGAATGCCTGCTTCGCGCAAACCGCTGCGTTTCAGGAGGCTGCTGGCAAGGACGGGATCCCCGGCCCGTGCCGCCAGCACCGCCCGCAAGAAATGGGTCTTTGGATCTTCCTTCGCGGCATCCGTGAGTTTCTGCACCACGGCGAGCATGTCGCGGTTGCGCCCCAGATCGCCAAGCGTGGCCGCATATTCGGCCAGCAGGTCCGGGTTTTCAGGATGCTGCTGCAATCCCGCCTCGAACCATAGCGTTGCGGCAGTGAGGCCATGGGCGTCGCGCACCATCTGGGCCTTCATCAGCAATGCCGGCGCGTAGCCGGAATCAAGCGAGAGCGCGTGGTCGGCGGCTTCGAGCGCTGCGCGATGTTCCCCGCCGCGGAACCGCAGCCGGGCAATATCGGTCCAGATCACGGCAGAGTTCGGATCAAAGCCGAGCGCCTCGTCAAACAGACTTGCAGCCTCGCCAAGCCGTCCCTCGCGCATCTCGTGGCGCGCATCCTCGATCACCCGCTGGAGCGCAGGGGGTTGGTCTGGCGGGCTCGGCTGGCTTGCGCCTTCATCGCCGCATGACGCAAGGCCGATCGCTAACGGCAGGAGAGCAGGCAGGAACCAGCGTGTGTCAGGCATGCAAATCATATTGCTTGAGCAGGTCATAGAGCGTCGGGCGGCTGATCCCGAGCATCTTTGCCGTGCTCGAAATATTGCCTTCGCTTCTCGCAAGCGCATGGCGGATGATCCGGCGATCGGTGCATTCGCGCGCGGCCTTGAGGTTAAGCGCCTCGTTTTCCTGGTCATCAGCGTCGACAAAATCGAGGTCTTCGGCCCGGACCAGCTTGCCTTCCGCCATGATCACCGCGCGCTTCACGCGGTTTTCGAGTTCGCGGACATTGCCGGGCCAGCGATGCGAATCGATCGCCGCCAGGGCGGCGGGCGCGAACCCGCCAACCGTCGGATTCATCTCGGCCGAGAACTTCTTGAGAAACGCCTTGGCGAGCAGGACCGCGTCACCGTGACGTTCGGCGAGACCGGGGATCCGCACCACGATCTCGGCCAGCCGATAGAACAGGTCTTCGCGGAAGGTGCCCCGTTCGATCATCGTTTCCAGGTCCTGGTGCGTGGCGCAAACTATCCGGGTATCGACCGCAATCGCCTTGCGTCCGCCGATCCGTTCAATCGTTCTCTCTTGGAGGAAGCGGAGCAGCTTGACCTGGAGCGGCAGCGGGATGTCCCCCACTTCGTCGAGAAACAGCGTCCCGCCATTGGCGCTCTCGATCTTGCCCTCGGTGGTCTTGATCGCCCCGGTAAACGCCCCCTTCTCGTGACCGAACAATTCGCTTTCGAGAAGGTTTTCGGGAATTGCGGCGCAATTGATCGCAACGAACGGCCCATCAGCGCGATCGCTTGCGTCGTGGAGGCCCTTGGCGAGCAGTTCCTTCCCGGTTCCGCTGGCACCGAGCAACATGACCGAAACGCTCGTGCTCGCCACGCGCTCGATCGTGCGCGCGACCTTCACCATTTCGGGTGCTCCGGTGATCAGGCGCCCGAGAACGGTGCGGTCCTTGCTCGAACTCGCGGTAAGGCGACGATTTTCTTCTTCGATTGCGTGGAGGTTGAAAGCGCGTCGCACGATGAGGCCGAGAGCGTCGATATCGACGGGCTTCTGATAGAAATCGTACGCGCCGCGCTCGATCGCCTGCAGAGCGCTTTCTCGCGCTCCGTGGCCGCTGGCAACGATCACCTTGGTATCGGGCTTCAGTTCCATGATCGCGTCGAGAACGGCAAAGCCTTCGCGGGTGCCATCGGGATCGGGCGGGAGCCCGAGGTCGAGTGTCACCACCGCAGGCGCTACACTGCGGAGCGCGGCAATCGCGCTGTCGCGGTCGCCTGCAATCGTGACATCGAAATCGTCATAGGCCCACTTCAACTGAGCCTGCAGACCCTCATCGTCCTCGATCACCAACAAAGCGGGTTTCTTGTCGGCCATCATGCGACCTCCTGATTTTCAATCGGTTTATCTTGTGAAGGCTGTCCCCGTTCCTGCGCCTCGGCGAGCGGGAGCGCGACCACGAAGCGTGTGCCAAGTCCTTCGCGCGATTCGACCATCACCCTGCCCCCCATTGCGCGGATCATTTCGCGGGCCTCGAATGCGCCTATTCCGAAGCCGCCCTCCTTCGAAGACACGAACGGCTTGAAAAGCCCGTTGCGGACGAATTCGGGCGACATGCCGTGGCCGCTATCGACGATCTCGATCTCGCCGCTGTCCCCGCAGCCCGTAACCGCAATATGGATGGGTGCGCTGGTCGGACTTGCATCGACCGCGTTCTGGATCAGGTGGACAAGCGCCTGGTCGAGAGCCTCGAGATTGCCCATCACGGATACTCTGTCTGCCTGCGCCATTACGACCGGATGCACGCCCTTGAAGCGTTCGATAAGGTTTCCGGCCAGCATGGCGAGGTCGACCGGTTGGGGATCCTGCGCGGGTCCCGCACCATAACGACCAAGGCGTGCCAGTAGCGCTGTCAGTTTTTCTGATGACTTCCTGAGAGTGACCAGCATGTCCTCGCGAAACGCGGGATTGTCGGCGTGTTTCTGGGCATTGGCCGACAACAGTGACATCTGGCTCGCGAGGTTCTTTATATCGTGCATCACGAAGGCGATGCGGCGATTGAACTCGTCGAAGCGCGAGGCGTCCATCAATGCCTGCTGGCCGGCCTGCTCGGCAAGATAGCTCGCCAGCTGCTGTCCAACGACGCGGAGAAGGTCGAAATCCTCCCAGTCGAGGCTGCGTTGCAGCGGAGGCTTGGCCAGCACCACCGCGCCGACAAGCCGATCGAAATGGAGCAGGGGCACGAGCGCCCAGACATCTTCCGCTTCGCGAAGCCATTGGGGTGTCTGGACGGTTTCACCGTGGCGATCGATGCCCGCGCGCACATCGGCGAGGTCGAGGATGTAATTGCGTTGCTCGAGCAGTTCGGAAAACTTGTAATCTCCGGCGACCGAAGGGACTTCGATGGTGGGCCAGTTCCAGCGCGCGGTGAGTTCCAGCTGCGCTTCCTCGTTCGAGAGCAACAGCAGGCCCCCGGGGCTTTCGGTAATATCGGCGATCGCCTTGACTGCGCGCTCCTGCAAGCTCGCGCCGGTCTTTGACCCACGAGCGATCGTTTCGGTAAAGCGCAGCCATTCCTGGCGGTAATCATATCTGTGCTGAAACAGGTGCTTTGCCGCGGTCACGCGCAGCCAGCCGCGGATACGCCGCGAAGGGACCCAGGCGGCGGCAAGGGCGAGCCCCAGCACCACCAGGAATACCTGTCCTGCCCTGGCGATATCTCCGCCGAGCAAGGCGAGTGCCCGCGATGCCAGCAGCATCACCAGCAAATATCCTCCGATCACAACCAGCGACAGGGTCTGGAAAGTGACGGCCCGCGAAGGACGGAAACGCAGGTCCTGGCTCACCGAATTGCCGCCAAATGCGAGCAAGGCGGTCATTGCGCCGGCAAACAGGCCTCGCAGCATGGCCAGGGCATCGGGCAATTCACCGGCGAGATAGGCGAACATGTAGAAGTTGAGATCGAAGGCGAATATCCCCGCCAAGGCCGCCCCGCTCCACCGCAGGACTATACGCGATGCGGCCGTTGCCCCTGCATAGAGGTTATGCAGCAGCATGAGCGCGCCGATCGCAACCAGCATGCTGAGGATGGCAGAAACCTGGAAGGACAAGGCGAGGACCGGCCCCGCCAGTTCGGCCCGCGTGTTGATCAGCAGCAGGATGGGCTGGCACATCTGGACAAGCGCCAGCGCACCGATCACCGGGCGGATCGGCTTGAGGCTGTCAGCCCGACCGTCTGCCGAAAACTGACGGAAGATCAGGGCGATGAAAGCCAGGTTTCGAGCTGTCTCAGCCAGTGATGCGACCGGATGTTCGACACCCAGAGCGACAACCGAAGCGCACCACAACGCGATCAGAATTGTCGCCAGCAGCAACACAGCCCGGTCAGGCCGCGATCGATCGGGCGAACGAGCGATCCAGAGCGCCGATCCCGCAGCCAGAAGCGCGCCCACGCCGTAGGCGACGAGCACGGCATAGGATCCAAGGCCAGCCACAGGCAACATCAGCGCGCACCTTCGGGCCAGAGGATCACGCGAACGGTCTGGAGTAGGATCACCAGATCGAGGAAAGGTGTGTAGTTTTTCGCGTAGTAGAGATCGAATTCGAGCTTCTTGCGGCTGTCCTGGATCGACGCCCCATAGGGAAAGTTGATCTGCGCCCAGCCGGTGATCCCGGGCTTGACCATGTGTCGTTCGGAATAAAACGGTATTTCCTCTTCGAGCGCCTCGACAAAGCTGGGCACTTCCGGACGCGGGCCGACGAAGCTCATGTGACCCTTGAGCACGGCCCAGGTCTGCGGCAGTTCGTCGATCCGCAGCGTGCGGATCAGTTTCCCGACGCGGGTGATGCGCGGATCGTTCTTTTCCGCCCATTTCGCGCCATCCTTTTCGGCATCGGTCCGCATCGAGCGCAACTTCGTCAGATGAAAGTTCTGGCCATACAGGCCGACCCGCTCCTGCCGGAAAAAGGCCGGGCCGGGGCTGTCGAGCTTCACGAGGATCGCAAACAGCGCGATAATCGGGATCGTGAGCACGAGAAGAATCAGGCTGGCGATCACGTCGAAGATCCGCTTGACCGCGCTCGAAAACATCCTGCCGCTCGAGAATCCGTCGGAAAAGATCAGCCAACTGGGATTGACCGTGTCGAGATCCACACGCCCGGTCTCGCGCTCCATGAAGCTCGAGAAATCGTTGACGTGCACACCCTTGGTCTTCATCCGAAGGAGGTCCTTGAGAGGCATGGCGTTGCGCCTCTCCTGCAGGGCCAGCACGACTTCGCTTGCCCCGAGATTTTCAACGAACCGTCCCAGATCATGGATCGCCCCGCGCGGGATCGCTTCCTCGACCACCCGATCGGGTTCGCTCATCGCGACAAAAGCGACGATCGCAAAACCGCTTTCCGGCTTTTCGCCCAGCTTGCGCAGACGCATCGCCCGGTCGCCCGCGCCGAGCACCAGCACCCGGCGACGAAACGCCGAAGACCCCAGAAAACTGTTCAGCAGGAGGCGGTCGAGAACGAGGACGACGATGGAAAAACCCATCGCGTAGAGCAATGTCGAGCGCCACACGGCGTCGGAGGCAAAGAGGAAGTCGATCACGGCCAGCGCGATCACACCAAGACTGATCGCGACCAGAAGGCGCGCACCTGCAAACCGCAGGGATCGCAGCGCATAGGGACCGTAAACGCCGACCGATATCATTGCGAGCCAGACGATCGCCGCCGATCCGGAAAGGGCAAGCCAGCGCTGCGAAAAGGGCTCCGGATCCATCCCGATCTGCGAGGCGCGCAGCTGCCACGCCATCTCGCCCGCCAGAATCAGCAGGACGAAATCGAGCAGGCCGAGAAGGATCACGGCATGCGGGATGTAGTGTTTGAACAAACGGATCATCGGTACGGACAGCGCTCGCGCATAATGGTTCGCGAACTCTGCCGTACCGATGAGAGTTTAAGTGTCGGTAAACTTTACAGGTGGTGTCAAACCCGCAGCGGAAGCGGATTTGAACAGTTAAGGCCCGTTTAGTTTCCCTGTGTCACCGCGTCGGCAGCTTCCTCGGCGGCGTTACCGATTTGCCCGGCAGCCTCGCCCACTTCGCCCGCGGCCTCTGTCACAGCGTTATTGGCTGCGATTTCCGAGGCGTCCGGGCGGCTCAGCAGGACAACCGCGACCACCACCGCCAGCGCAAGGATGATCAGGAAGACCCACTTGCCCGCACCTCCGCTGCGATCACCATCGTCATGGACGACATGGGTGGTATGGGTATTTCCGAGCTGATCTTCCGTCTGGGTAATGCGTTCTTCAGTCATGGCATTGAACCTCCTCGCTCGACAACCTTTCGCCGAACAGGCGGTTCCCCATACAATTAATCAGGTCGCGCCCTGTTCGAAAGAAAGCCTTTCGGGTGCAGGGGAAAGACAGTCGAGCCTCCCGCACCGTGGACATTCACTCCCAAGCGGAATCGCGTCGGCGGGATCGAGTGACACGCC
>JBFHIF010000020.1:0-10503 GCA_041596595.1 Erythrobacter sp.
GCCATCGACCCGTGGGACGCAGCCCCAGACCAGTCCGCCGCACTGATCGATAAGTCCTGAAACCTGGCAATTGCCGATCGGCCATAATTCGAGATTGGGAAGGATTGGTTTCTCCATCACAGGCTGAGCCATTGGTGGACGCAGTCGACGTCGTCCAAAGCATAACGCGCGCGGGTTTCTGCACGTTCCCCGACAAGCACCCCGGCACCCCCATGCCGCTTGCAGGCGGCAAACCCGGCCTCGTCGGTCAGATCATCACCGATGAAGAAGGGCCGCGAACCAGCAAAAGGGGCTTCGCGCATGAACGCATCGACCGCCCCGCCCTTGTCAGCATCGCCGGGAACGATCTCGACCACGCACTTGCCCCTCTGAACGGTCCATCCGTGTTCGTCCGCCAACTGCCCGGCAAAGGCATCGGCGGCAGGTCCCGCCTCAGGCTCGGCGCGGTAATGCAGCGCGCCGCCATGCGGCTTGTCCTCGAAGTGGAGATTGTTCTGGGCGGCGTAGTCGCGCAGGCTGCTCTCGATTTCCGGCGGAAGTCCCGCCGGGCCTTCGCGTACCGCGCTCCCGTCCGAGCGGCGAATATCGGCCCCGTGCGACCCCGCGCCCGCCACCTTGAGCGGTCCGATGTGCCGCTCGATATCGATGAGGCCGCGCCCGCTGACCACGGCCAGCCGACCGCCCAGCCGCTCGCTTAGCGCAACCAGCCGCTCGGCCAGGTCGGGCCTCGGCTCTATCGCATCCGGCCCGGGAGCGAGCCCGACCAGCGTGCCGTCGAAGTCCAGAAACAAGGCTACTGGCCCTGCACCGAGCAACTCGGTGAGCGCGGGCGGCGGCCCTAATGCTCGGCTAGATACCATGCCCTTGGGATAGAGCGTGAGACCAGCGCGTCAACATCTACGCTGCATTGCAGCATTCGTATGCATCGCTTCTCGCCCCGCGATTTACCCTCCTGCAGGCGAAATTCCCGCTGTCTGTGCTTCGCCCAGATGCACGAAAGGTCACCCGAGAAAAGTTGCAATATGCGACGAGAATGGCTGTATCGGGCGACCGATTTTCGATCTGACCCCAAGGGAACGCATCACGATGGCCGATTACGAGACGATCCGACTGGAACGCATGGGCTCCGTCGCGGTGCTGACGCTCAACCGGCCGGACCGGCTCAATGCATGCCCCCCGCAGATGGCTGACGAGATTTTTGCCGCGACGCGCGATCTTGGGGATGTGCGTGCACTGCTGATCACGGGTGAAGGCCGCGCCTTCTGTTCGGGCGCCGACCTAGCGGGAAATCGCACGCCCGACGATTCCATCAGGCCCGGAGACCGGTCCTACACCGCGCTCCAGACCTCGTATAACCCGATGGTCACCCAGCTCTGGAATCTCCCCATACCCGTCGTGAGCGCAGTGCGTGGCCCGGCAGCGGGGATCGGATGCTCGATCGCGCTTGCAGCCGATTTCACCCTCGCCGCGCAAAGCGGCTATTTCCTCCAGGCCTTCGTCAATATCGGGCTTGTGCCCGATGGCGGGTCGAGCTGGATCATTCCCCGGCTCACGGGGCTCGCTCAGGCAACGCGGATGATGATGCTGGGAGAGAAGATCAGCGCCGAGGAAGCCGAGCGGATCGGCCTGATCTACAAGTGCGTCCCCGACGACGCGCTGGATGCCGAGGCCCGGGCGCTGGCCGAAAGGCTGGCCTCGGGACCAACAGTGGCTCTAGCTCAGATGAAAGCCAACCTGCGCGCTGGCCTGCAATCCGACCATGCCACCGCGCTCACGCGCGAGGCCGAAGGTCAGCGCATCGCTGGAAGCTCGGACGACGCAAGAGAAGGCACGACCGCCTTCATCGAGAAGCGCAAGGCGCGGTTTACCGGCAAGTAAGAATCAGAACCAGGCGCGGATACCGGCCAGGAATTTGAACCCGTCCGGGTCCTGCCTATTGGCGCGAGCCATATCGGCGGTTCCGCCCAGCCTGGCTTCGTATTCGACCCCGACATAGGGCGCGAATTCGCGGGCGATCTCGTATCGCATACGCAGGCCCGGCTCGATCTTGGTCAGGCCCGCAGCAATCTCGCGACCCGGAATGTCCTGCGCGCTCGCCTCGATTTCGATGCGCGGCTGCAGGATCAATCTCTGGGTGATCTTCTGATCGTATTCGACCTCGGCCCGCGCGGTCAGATCGCCGGTATCGGCAAGGAACAGCGCGCCGTCGACGTGCAGCATATACGGCGCAAGACCCTGCAGCCCGATTACGAAATGGGTTCGGTCATCGGGGACCGGATCATGGCGAAGGCCGGCCTGGAGATCGAAAAACGGCGTTATGGCGCGGCTGTAGAGCACCTGGACCTCGGCATCTTCGATCCCGTGGGCAAACTCGCCCTCGCCTTCGGTCTTCACCACGACCCGGTTAAGATCGCCGCCATACCAGGCCTGCACATCCCAGACATAGCCGGTATCGGCGCCATCGCCGGCAAATCGCGCCTCCAGCCGTTCGACCATCACCGACCCGGTGCGGAAATCCCCGTTCTCGCGCGCAAGCTGCACGCGGGCCGGAGCCATGACCTGTTCGCCCCAGATCAGGTCGGCGGCATGGCGTGGCCCTTCGAGCGCGCGGGCAGGGAGCGCGTGTTCGGGTGCGGCGTTCGGAGCGGACTTGTCGGACGCGTTGCCATGCGCGGAGTGATCCATCGCTCCGTGACCCGAATGGTCCATTCCGCCATGCTGCGAATGATCCATTTCGGGTTCGGGATCGTGCCCGGAGTGGTCCTCTACGGGTTCAGCAGAATGCTGCGAGTGGTCCGGCGCATCGTGGTGCGTGTGTTCAGCCGGGGTTTCCGGCGAGTGCTGCGGATGATCCATAGCGCCGTGAGCAGAGTGATCGTCTGCGGCTGGCTCGACAGGCGGGCACTGCTCAGGCGGCAAATGGCCCATCGCGCAGTGATCCATCGCTTCGCTCTGCTTCGCGGTCTGGCTGTCATGTCCGGCGTGGCCTGCATGCGCGCCATGATCCGAATGCCCCGAATGCCCGCCATGATCCTGCGCGGCGAGCGGTGTCGCGACAATGGCAATCCCGGCAAGGAACAGCGCGCGCATCAGGCGTCTCCCGCTGCGGGGAATGGCCGCACGGTCACGACCTGCATCATGCCCGAATGCATATGATACAGAAGATGGCAGTGGAACGCCCAGTCGCCCGGTTCGTTGGCGGTGAGGTCGAACGTCGCGGTTCCCCCCGGCTGCACGATGACGGTATGTTTGAGCGGCTGCTCCATGTGACCGCTGCCATTAACCAGTTCGAAGAAATGGCCGTGCAGATGGATCGGGTGCGCCATCATCGTGTTGTTGACGAGCTTGACCCTGACCCTCTCATCGAAACCGAAGCGGATTGGATCGTCGGTGACCGCGCTGAACTTCTTCCCGTCGAAGCTCCACATATACCGTTCCATGTTGCCGGTAAGGTGGATTTCCATTTCGCGGTCGATCTCGCGGTGCGGGTTCGCGCGCCTGGCCTTGAGATCGGTGTAACGCAGCACGCGGTGATCGACCTTGTCGAGCCCGAGCCCGGGAAAGTCCATCCGGTCCATCGGCATCGGCGCGACCATGTCGACCCCGGGGCCGGTGGCCACGTCGCCGGGCAGCAGCGATGTATCGCGCATCGAGTGATCCATTGCGCCCGATGATCCGCCATGCGCCGAATGGTCCATCATGCCCATGTCGGTCATGGTCAGCGTCACCGGTTCGCGCAGTGGCGGCGGCGTGGCGATGTGGCCCTTGTGACTGGTCAGGCTGGCAATGCCCATGCCGCTGCGATCCATCGCCTCGGCCACGATCGCGTGGCTGCCCGCGCCCGGCTCGACGATCACGTCATAGGTTTCCGCCGTCCCGATCTGGAATTCATCGACCACGACTTCTTCCACATCCTGCCCGTCGGCCTGGATCACCTTCATCGCAAGCCCGGGGATGCGGAAGTTGAAGAACGTCATCGCGCTGCCGTTGATCACCCGCAGCCGCACCCGCTCACCCGGCGTGAACGCGAATTCCAGATTGTCGGCAGGTCCATGTCCGTTGACCAGGAAGGTGTAGGTCGAGCCGGTGACATCGGAGATATCGCGCGGGTTCATCCGCATCGCGCCCCACATGCGCCGCTGGGAGCCGGGCATCGTGCCTTCGGTCGCGGTCTGCATCTGGCGGTTGAAGTAATGTTCGCCGACCTTGAGCTTGCGCATGATTTCATGCGGATGCATCGGCGTGAACTCGCTCAGCATCACCACGTAATCGCGGTCATAGCGCGGATCCGGATCCGCGCTTTCGATGATGATCGGGCCGTAATGCCCGGCCTGTTCCTGAAGCCCCGAATGCGAATGCCACCAATAGGTGCCGTTCTGTCGCACCTTGAATTCATAGGTGAAACGCTGCCCCGGCCTAATCCCCGGAAAGCTCACCCCGGGAACGCCGTCGAACTGAAACGGCAGCAGCAGCCCGTGCCAGTGGATCGAGCTATCCTCCTCGAGGTGATTGGTTACGTGCAGCCGGACATCCTGCCCTTCGCGCAACCGAACCAGCGGACCGGGAACCGTGCCATTGACCGCGATCGCGTGACCCGTGCGGCCACCTGTCGTGAACTTGTGGTTGGCGATCGAAAGCTCGATGTCTTCGCCCGACAGTTCTCCAAAGCCGTTCTTTGCCTGCGAATGGGCTCCGCCCTTGGCCCAGGCAGGCATCGCCAGGGAACTGGCAGCGGCAAGGCCCGCGCTGCTCGCGATGAAATGGCGGCGATTGATCGTGGTCATGGTAGGATTGTGTCACTTGCAGCGGGGATCGCCGTCGCACATATATACCCCCCTGGGGTATTTCAATGGGAAGTCGAAGATGGCCGCTCGGCACGACGCACAGATCAAACGGCTCAACCGGATCGCGGGTCAGGTTCGCGGCGTCGCGCAGATGATCGAGGACGAGCGATATTGCATAGATATCCTCAACCAGATCTCGGCGATCAAGGGTGCGCTGGATAAGCTTGAAAGCGAGGTGCTCAAGGACCACGCAGCGTGCTGCGTTGCCGAGGCGATTGCCAGCGGGAATACCGAAGATCAGAGACAGAAGTTCGACGAACTGGTCAACCTGTTCGAACGGACGAAGAGATAGGATCGAGAGGAACAAGACAATGAAAAAGGGCATCAACTGGCTGGTCGCGGCAGGTCTGGCTTTCTCTTCCACCGCGCTGGGAGCGCAGGATCATCATGGTCACTCCGACGATGGTGACGCGGGCGAAGCGAAGGAGCACGTCAAAGAAGTTCACGCCCAGCGCTCGAGTCACGCGGAACATGATAGCGGTTCGGCGCACGATATGTCCGGCGCCGGCGCGGCTCTTGAAGCTTATCGGGATGCCCTGGTTGCACTCGATCTCGAAGCAGCAGGCGCGGTGTTCGCCGAAGATTCGCTTGTATTCGAAAACGGCAAGGCAGAAGGAAGCTGGGCCGATTACGCGGAGCACCACCTGGGCCCGGAACTCGGCCATTTCCACAGCTTCGCATTTCCCACATACGAAATCGAATTGCGGCAGCACGGCCATTTCGCATTCGGAACCGAACGATACACCTATCGCATCGAACTGCATGATGGCCGGGTGATTGAACGCGACGGAGTCGCGACCAGCGTGCTCCGGCACGGTGAGGATGGGTGGAAGATCATCAGCTACCACTCATCGAGCCGGGCACCGAAAAAGTGATGCGATGGCAGTTGCTTGGCGGGTAGGAAACGGAATGTCGGCACCCTCCCCGGGTTGACGAATGTGAAGGCAACGCAACCTTTAACCGGGTTGGACAAGCAGTGGCGTGGGCAATTGCCACCGCTTTGCAGAGGGTGTAGAAAACCCTTTCGCGCGCGGGAGAGCCCCATGAATTTGATCGAGGACGGCGAATTGCACGGGTCGCCGGCCATGCAGAATGCGCTCTCCATTCTTGCTAAGACGTCACAGGCAGTGGGTGAAGCGTTTTTCCCGCTTCTGGTCGAAGGTCTTTCCAAGGCGCTCGACGCGCGATGGGTGTTCGTGTGCATGTTCGACCGGGGGGCTCCGGACCGCGCCCGCACTCTTGCCAACTGGGACAACGGGCCAGCCGAAAACTTCGTTTATTCGCTGCGTGACACGCCTTGCGCCACCGTCGTGACCAAGGGCGTGTGCTGTTTTCCTGACGATATCCAGGCAAGGTTTCCGCTCGACGCGATGCTGGTCGACATGGGCGCGCAGAGTTACGCTGGCACGCGGCTACGCGGCGCTGATGGTCGGGCTCTCGGCCTGATTGTTGTTCTTGACGAACAACCCTTCCCCGATCCCGCCGCGACCGAGGCCATCGTTGAACTGTTTTCCGGCCGGGCCGCCGCCGAGATCGAGCGGCTGACTACTGCCACGCTCAACGAGCGGCTGGGCCGAATGGTCGAGGCATCGGTCAGCGAGGCTTACGTCTTTGACGCGGAAACCTTTCTGTTCGAATTGGTCAACCGCGGCGCACGCGAAAATCTGGGTTACGCAATGGAGGAATTGCGCTGCCTTACCCCGTGGGATCTCAAGCCGGAATATTCAAAGGAACAGTTCATTGCCTACGTCCAACCTCTTATAAAGGGCGAAATCTCGGTATTGCGATTCGAAACTGTGCATTTGCGCAAGGACGGGACGACCTATCCGGTTGCCGTCCAGCTGCAATTCTATCCGGACGCGGGCAGCGTTTTCTTCGCCTCGATCACCGATGAAACGGAGCGCAAGGCGCAGGAAGAGCGTGAACATCTGATCCTTCGCGAAATGAACCATCGCGCGAAAAACGTGCTTGCGGTTGTCCAGGTGCTCGCTCGCCAGACCGCCCGCCGCAACCCCGAGGACTATCTCGAACGGCTCGATGCGCGGATCGGTGCGCTGGCGGCGAGTCACGATGTCCTGGTCAGCAATTCGTGGAAGGACCTGCCGTTCGAAGACTTGGTTCGCTCGCAACTGGGCCACTTCAAGCATCTGATCGGCTCGCGCATCCTGCTTTCCGGGGACACGACACGGATAAAGGCTACCGCGGCCCAGGCGCTGGGTCTCGCGCTACACGAACTATCGACCAATGCCGCGAAATACGGTGCGCTATCGAATGATGCCGGGAAGGTCGAAATCACCTGGCGACAGGAGCAGGGAGAAAACGGGCCGGTCTTCTCGCTGGCTTGGCGCGAAAGCGGAGGGCCAGAGGTCACCGCTCCCCAGACCCGCGGGTTCGGTTCGGTGGTGATCGAAAACAGCCTTCAATCGCAATTCGATTGCACGGTGGACATCGAATACGCCCCCGCCGGATTGAACTGCGTCTTTAGCGCGCCAGCGGCAAGGGTCCTCGCCGAGGCTTAAAGCGCATTCGACCAGGAATGCCGCCCTTGCCGGACGCGTTCGCGCGCCGATCATCTCGCTGGAACTCAATCCCCCTCTTGATCGCTGTAAGGGCGAGAGGAGCATTGGGCTTATGGCAGCACGCGCATATTGGCAGGGGCAGATCAGGTTGGCGCTGGTCTCCATCCCGGTCGAGCTCTATTCTGCGACCAAATCCGGGGCGAAAATCCGCTTCAACCAGATCCACGAACCCAGCGGCAAGCGTATTTCCTACGAGAAGGTGGTTTCCGGGATCGGCCCGGTCGATCGCGACGAGATCATCAAGGGCTACGAGATTTCGAAGGGCAATTACGTATTGCTCGACGATGAGGAAATCGAAGGGGTCAAGCTGGAGAGCAAGCGAACGCTGGAGCTCGTCCAGTTCGTCGATGTCTGCGAGATCGACCCGCTCTATTTCGAGAAACCCTATTACGTCGCGCCCAAGGATGAACTGGCGGAAGAAGCCTTCGTCGTGCTGCGCGAGGCGCTCCGCAAGTCGAAGAAAGTGGCGCTCGGCCAGCTGGCGATCCGGGGAACCGAGAAGCTGGTCGCGATCAAGCCTTGCGGCAAGGGATTGCTGCTCGAAACACTGCGCTATGCCGACGAAGTGCGGCAGGGCCAGGCCTTCTTCGAAAACATTGACGATGCCAAGCCGAAGAAGGAACTGCTCGAACTCGCAAGCACGCTGATCGAACAGAAAAGCGCGCCGTTCGACGCGAGCGAATTCGAGGACCGCTACTCCGATGCCCTGCGCAAGCTGATCGACAAGAAGGCCAAGTCGAAGAGCGGCAAGCGCGTTATCGAGGATGTGGACGAGCCCGACACGGCCAGCGGTTCGAATGTCATCGATCTCATGGCCGCGCTCAAGAAATCGGTCGGCGAGGAAAAGCCGAAAAAGGCCTCGCGGCGCAAGAAATCGGCCTGAACCCATGGCATCGCGGCGCGATCCCCTGGCCGAATACAACGCCAAGCGCGATTTCAAGCAGACCCCCGAACCTGCCGGCACGCGGCAGCGCAGCGATAAGGGCAACCTCTTCATCGTCCAGAAGCACGACGCGACCCGGCTACACTGGGACCTGCGGCTCGAGATCGACGGCGTTCTCAAGAGCTGGGCGGTGACCCAGGGCCCTTCCCCCGATCCCGAAATCAAGCGCCTCGCGGTTCGAACCGAGGACCACCCCATGTCCTACGCCGAGTTCGAAGGCACCATTCCCAAGGCCGAATATGGCGGGGGAACGGTGATGCTGTGGGACCGGGGGTCGTGGCAGCCGGTCGAAGGCAAGAGCGCGAAGGATCTGGAAAAGGGCCATCTCCACTTCACTCTCGATGGCGAGCGGATGAAGGGGGAGTGGATTCTGATCCGGCTGAAGAAGAAGCCCGGCGAAAAGCGCGAGAACTGGCTGCTGCGAAAGATCCAGGACCGCTATGCCGAGCCGGGCGACGCGCTCGTCGATCGCGAATTGACCAGCGTTCTCACGGGTCGCTCGATGGCGGAAATCGCAGCTGACAAGGAGGGCAAGTATTCGCTCTCCGGGAAACAGGACGATGCCTTCCTGGAGCAGATGGACAAGGCGGCGAAACGCAATGCCGGCAAGGTGAAACCGAAGGGCAAACGCCGCAAATCAGCCGCTTTGCCCCAATATCGCAAGCCGCAGCTCGCAACGCTCGTTGACGAGGTTCCTGCCGGAAACCAGTGGATGCACGAGATCAAGTTCGATGGATACAGGGCGCTCATCGCGGCAAAGGGCGAAACGGTGCGGGTCTTTACCCGCAACGGGAAGGACTGGACCGACAAGTTCGGTCCGCTGGTGGAAGCGATAGCAGGGCTCGACCTTCCCCCGTGCCTGATCGACGGCGAAATCGTTGCTTACGATGCAAAGGGCAATCCCGACTTCTCGACGCTCCAGAAGGTGCTCAAACGGGGCAAGGGGTCACAGAAGGCAGCCGACAAGCTCGCGCTGCATGCCTTCGACCTGCTCGAACTGGATGGCGAGGATCTGACCGCCCTTCCCAACATCGAGCGAAAGGAAAGGCTCGAAGCTCTCCTCGATACTGCCGTCCCCCCGATCCATGTCGCCGAGCATGTCCTGGGAGCCGGCGAAAAGCTCTACCGCGCGATGTGCGATGCGGGGCAGGAAGGGATCATTTCAAAGACCGTCGACGGCGCGTATTCCCAAAGGCGGAGCAAGGTCTGGGTCAAGGTCAAATGCACGCGCCGACAGGAATTCGTCATCGTCGGATGGAACCCCTCTAGCGCGAAAGGCCGCCCCTTCTCTTCGCTTCTTCTCGCGCAATACGAAGGCAAGACGCTGGTCTACAAGGGCAATATTGGGACAGGCTTTTCCACCGACGATCTTGATGAGCTTGCGGCGAAAATGAAGCGACTGGCCCGCAAGACCGCGCCTGTCGAAATCGACAAGGCCGATGCGCGAGACGCTAACTGGGTCACGCCCAAGCTTGTCGCGGAGATCGCGTTCGGAGAATTCACCGCCGAAGGCAAAGTCCGTCACGGAAGTTATCTCGGCCTGCGCGGTGACAAGGCCGCCACGCAGACACGGCCCGAGAAGCCGCAAACGCCGCCCCGCGCCACTGAAGAGGTGAAGATTTCAAGCCGCGATCGGGTCATTTTTCCCGACAGCGGCCAGACCAAGGGCGAACTGGCCGACTATTACGAACAGGTCGGCGCGATCATGCTGCCTTTCGCGGCGCAGCGCCCGATCAGTCTTGTTCGATGCCCGCAAGGCCGAGCGAAGAAGTGTTTCTTTCAGAAGCACGACAGCGGCAGTTTCGGCCCGCATGTCCGCCATGTCCCGATCCGCGAAAAGGACGGGGGCACCGAGGACTATCTCTATGTCGAAGACACGTCCGGCCTGCTCGCCTGCGTCCAGATGGGAACGATCGAGTTCCATGGCTGGGGCAGCCGCACCGACGATGTCGAGACGCCCGACCGGATGATCTTCGATCTCGATCCCGATGAAGGCCTGGGGTTTGCCCAGGTTCGCGACGCGGCGATCGACCTGCGCGATCACCTGTCCGATCTCGGCCTCGCGAGCTTTGCCATGCTTTCGGGCGGAAAGGGCGTGCACGTGGTCGTGCCGCTGACCCGGGGACATGACTGGAAC
>JBFHIF010000021.1:0-10500 GCA_041596595.1 Erythrobacter sp.
AAGCAGGCGGTGGGAGAGTGGGAGGCGTTCTACGCCGACAATCCGGTCGCGGTTCTCGCGGGCTTCTTCGCGATCTACGTCGCGGTTACCGCCGCATCGCTGCCCGGCGCGGCGATCCTGACGCTCGCGGCAGGCGCGCTGTTCGGGTTGCTGGTCGGAACCGCGCTAGTGTCGTTTGCGTCCACGATTGGCGCGACACTCGCGTTTCTTTCTGCCCGATACGTTCTTCGCGACACGCTCGAAGCGCGCTTCGGAGAGAGATTGAAGGCGATCAATCGCGGGCTCGAACGTGACGGCGCGTTCTACCTGTTCACCTTGCGGATGATTCCGCTTTTTCCGTTCTTCGTGGTCAATCTGGTTATGGGCCTCACCCGGATCCGCACCTGGACCTATGCCTGGGTGAGCCAGGTCGGGATGCTGCTCGGCACCGTGGTCTATGTGAATGCAGGGACGCAGTTGGCACAGGTCGACAGCCTCGCTGGGATTGCCTCGCCCGAAGTGATCGGGTCTTTCGTGCTGCTGGGGATCGCGCCGTGGCTGGGTAAGGCGGTGGTCGCAGTGATCAAGCGGCGCCGGGTCTACAAGGGCTATACCCGACCGCGAAAGTTTGACCGCAATCTCGTTGTGATCGGCGCAGGAGCCGGCGGGCTGGTGTCCGCCTATATCGCCGCGCAGGTGAAGGCCAAGGTGACGCTGGTCGAGGCGAACGAGATGGGAGGCGATTGCCTCAACACCGGATGCGTCCCCTCAAAGGCTCTCCTCAAGAGCGCCAAGGTCGCCGCCACCATCCGCCACGCGGACCGCTACGGTCTTGGAGCGAGCGAACCGCAGGTTCCTTTCGGCACGGTGATGGAGCGGGTGCGCGAAGTCATCCGTGCGATCGAGCCGCATGACAGCGTCGAGCGTTACGAAGGTCTGGGCGTCGAGGTGATCAAGGGCCGTGCACACCTCGTCGATCCCTGGACGGTCGAGATTACGCGGGATGATGGCTCTTTGCAGAAGCTGACCTCCCGCGCCTTCGTGATCGCTACCGGGGCGGAGCCGTTCGTGCCGCCGATACCGGGGCTGGAGGAGAGCAATTACCTGACCAGCGAGACCTTGTGGGATGCCTTCGCCGCGATGGACGATGCGCCCGGGACGGTGACGGTCCTGGGCGGAGGTCCGATCGGTTGCGAAATGGCGCAGGCGCTCGCGCGGCTGGGTTCAAGCGTCACGCTGGTCGAGATGGAGGATCGCCTGCTGCTGCGCGAGGATGACGAAGTCTCCGAGCTTGCACGCAAGGTTCTCGAGGCGGACGGGGTGCGAGTGCTCACCGGGCATCGCGCCGTTCGCGCCGAAAAGGGCGCCCTGGTTGTCGCAGGCGATACCGGCGAGAGCGCGGTCACGTCTGACACCTTGATCGTGGCCGTCGGCAGGCGTGCGCGGCTCAAGGGCTTTGGACTGGAGGAGCTGGGGATCGACACGCAGGGCACGCTGGCGACCGACGCGTTTCTCGCAACGCAATACCCCAATATCTATGCCGCCGGTGACGTCGCCGGCCCTTACCAGCTTACCCATGTCGCGAGCCATCAGGCCTGGTATGCCAGCGTCAACGCGCTGTTCGGCCAATTCCGCAAGTTCAAGGCGGATTACCGGGTTATCCCGGCGGTCACCTATCTCGACCCGGAATTCGCCCGCGTCGGCCTCAGCGAGAGCGAGGCGCACGAACAGGGCATCGAATACGAGGTCACCCGCTACGACATAGACGATCTCGATCGCGCCATCGCCGAGAGCGAAACGACGGGCTTCGTCAAGGTCCTGACCGTGCCGGGCAAGGACACGATCCTGGGCGCGACGATCGTCGGCGCCCATGCAGGCGAACTGCTCGCCGAATACGTGCTGGCGATGAAACACAAGATCGGTCTGAACAAAATCCTCGGCACGATCCATTCCTATCCGACCATGGCCGAAGCCAACAAATATGCCGCTGGAGAATGGCGGCGGGCGCGCAAGCCGGAGAAATTGCTGCGATGGGTCGAGCGGTATCACGCATGGCGGCGCGGCTAGTCGGCGCGAGATCGACAGGGAGAGATTGATTGGAACTGTTTGACCAGTTTCGCGGCATTTTCGGGATCGGATTGCTTCTGCTGATCGCATGGAGCCTGTCGGAGAACCGCGCGATCCGGCCCGGCTGGCGCTGGATCGTCGGCGCCTTGTTGCTGCAGGGCACGCTTGCGCTGCTGATCGTGCGGGTTCCCTTCATCTGGGACGCGGTCGGGCTCGCCAACGAAGCGGTGACGGCGATCGAGAGGGCGACGCTGGTCGGATCGTCCTACATGTTCGGCTATCTTGGCGGTGCGCCGCTCCCCTTCACGCTCGCAGAGGGTGTCGAGCCCCCGCTGATCATCGCCTTCCAGATCCTGCCACTGGTGATCGTGTTCTCGGCGCTGGCGGCGCTCCTGTGGCATTGGGGCGTGCTGCGCTGGATGGTCGATGGCCTGTCTTTTCTGCTGCGAAAATCGCTCGGCGTGAGCGGGGTTGTCGGCCTGTCTGGCGGTGCCAACATGTTCCTCGGCGTGGTTGAAAGCCCGCTCGTGGTGCGGGCCTATTTCGCACGGATGACCCGGGCCGAACTGTTCCAGGTCATGGTCCTGGCGATGGCGACGATCAGCGGGGCGATCCTGATCCTTTATGCAACGACCCTGCGCGCGACGGTGGAGGATGCGGTGGGCCACATGATTGCCGCTTCTCTGGTATCGCTACCTGCGGCCTTGCTGATCGCGCGTCTCATGGTTCCACAGGGTGCCGATCACGCCCCGACCGAGACCGGTCCCTTGGCAAGCGGGGAGGAGGCCGAGCCGGGCCTCAGATACGAGAGCAGCGTCGATGCGATCATCAAGGGCACGATGGACGGGATGCAGCTTTTCCTTGCCGTGATCGCAGTCATCATCGTGGTGTTCGCGCTGGTCGCGCTTGCCGATCAGGTTCTTGCGCTGCTGCCTCTGGTCGATGGCGAGGCGATCAGCATGAAGCGCCTGTTCGGCTGGGCTTTCGCTCCGCTGATGTGGGCGATCGGCGTGCCCTGGGCCGAGGCGCAGGCAGCAGGAGGCCTGATGGGGACCAAGGCCGTTCTCAATGAATATGTCGCCTATCTCGAACTCGCCGCGCTGCCCGAGGGAACGCTTGGCCCGCGCAGCCTGTTGATTGTCACCTATGCGCTGTGCGGTGTCGCCAATCTTGCGAGCGTCGGACTGCTGGTCTCGACCATCGGGACGCTGTGTCCCGAGCGGCGGGCCGAGGCTGCGGGGCTGGGGATGCGAAGCTGGGTCGCCGGCAATATCGCCACCGCGATGACCGGGGCGTGGATCGGGCTGGTAACCTTCGGGACATAGCCATGTTCGATGCAAGACTCAGACCGCTGATCGACCCGCCGCTCAATCGTCTCGGCGCGGGACTGGCGCGTGCCGGTTTGAGCGCCAATGCGCTGACGCTTTCAGGGCTCGCTCTCGGGATTGCGGGTGCGGGCGCGATCGTGCTTGGCGAGATGTGGCTCGGGCTTGTTCTGGTTCTCGCCAATCGCCTGTTCGACGGGCTGGACGGAGCGGTCGCACGCGCCAGGGGCCCGACCGCGCTCGGAGGCTATCTCGATATCGTTTCTGACTTCGTTCTGTACGTCTCGGTGCCGCTCGCCTTCGGGCTGTCATCGCCTGAAAACACGCTGCCCGCGCTCGTCCTCGTGGCGAGTTTCGTGCTCACCGGGGTCAGCTTCCTCGCCTTTGCCGCGATCGCCGCCCAGCGCGAGATCTCCACCGAGGCGCACGGGCGCAAGGCGTTCTACTATTCCACCGGAATTGCCGAGGGCGGCGAGACAATCGTGGCGTTCGTGATGATGTGCATCTGGCCGCAATGGTTCGGCATCATCGCCTATGTGTTCGCGGGCCTGTGCGCGCTCACGGTGATCCAGCGCAGCGCGCTTGCCATCGCGCTATTCAGGGATCCCTGATCAGCGCTGGCCGATCTGCTTCGCAACCAGTTCGCGCAATTCGGCAATTCGCGCTGCATTGGCCCCGAGGTCGCTACGGCCGACGCGGCTGACCGAGCGGAAATCGATCTGGTTCTCGCCGATCCGCGCGACCACGTCATCCTCGAAGCCGAACCAGAAGGTTTCGGCCACACCTTCGACCCGGCCCGTCTCTGCGTCGATCCGGATATCCTCAAACCCCATGTTCGCCATCGCGGCCGCAACCGCGGCGAGCGCGTCGCTCTGGCTTGCTCCCCCAAGAGGAAGCGGCGCAAGGTTTGCATAAGTGTCGTTGATGATCTGGGCGTGCGACTTGATCGCCAGTTCGGGATCGGCGCCAGCATACATTTCGAGCTGGCCCAGCGGTGTCTGGTAATCGTTGAGCGGGTTGGCGCCGACACGCTCTCGCGCCGCAAGGGTCTGCGCCGAGAATTCGGGCGGATTCGCGGTATCCGTCGAAATGTCGTGAATGGGATTGTCGGCACCGGTTCCCCTCGCGGTCGCGAGCATGGCGAAGATGACCAGCGGGACCGCAATGCCAATCGCCGGCACGAACCAATTGCCTCTCGGTTTCCTGATCAGGGCCACGACGAGCAGCGCCGCCGAGACCAGCGCCACGGCACCGAGAAGCCAGGGTCCGATCGTGGCAATGAGAGTGCCGAGACTGAACTTGTAGCTCCAGATCCCGAACTTGGTCCCGAGCGCCGCGATCATGAAATAGAGCGGCAGGAAGGCGATCATCGCGATGATCAGGGCAGAGCTTTTTGAAATGCGTCTCATTCAGACTGTTTAGCGCGTGCGCTGCGCTTGGCAATTGCAAGTCGCTTTCCTCATGACTTAACGACCGGGCGCCTTTCACACCCGATTCAACGAACACGCAGGTTTGTGGGGAAACGCCGCGGGTTTGGGGCGTTAGGGGGATGAACGATAACAAGGGGGCCTGGTGGGGCCCCGAAGCCATCCGGACTTCGTCTGACGCCCTGCCTTGCCTGAATCCTCGTTGTCGATTTCGTCCCGAGAACCGAACGAGACTGGAATCGCAATGAATTGGAAGCTCGCCCTGACGACTGCCGTGCTGGCCGGGCTGGCAGGGTGCGCGCCCCAGCCGGAAGAGCCTCCTGCGGTGGATCGCACGAGTGCTGCCGGAAGCGAAGCAAGCGAGCCTTTGGCCTCCGGCCAGGAGGTGCAGCCCAATGGGAAAATCATCAAGATCGCGATGCTGACGCGAGACCCCGATGACCCTGACACGCTGCATGTCTTTGACCCGCGACTTATAAAGGCGAGCGTGGGCGATACGATCGTCTTCGTGCCTACCGATCCAGATCACCAGTCTTCATCGATCGCCGGGATGCTGCCTGAGGGCGCTCAAGGCTGGGAAGGCGAGATTAACGAGGAGGTTTCGTATGTCGTTCCGCGGCCCGGCATCTATGGCTACCAATGCGTGCCCCATTACGGCGCGGGCATGGTTGGCCTGATCGTCGTTGAAGGGGATGGGATGACGGACAATCTCGAGGCTGCCCAAGAGGTGGCGCATCCCGGCCTTGCCGGACGCGCTTTCAACGAGATCTTTGCCGAGGCGCGCGCAAGGGGCCTTTTTTAGAGCCAGCCGTTAACGTCGTCCCAGTCGGTCCAGCAGCAGTACGGGCAATAGCCCGGCCGCGAGAAGGATCAGTGCGGGGATCGACGCTTCGACCAGCCTCTCGTCGCTTGCGAGACGATAGGTGCGGGTGGCGAGCGTTTCGAGATTGAAGGGGCGCAGGATCAGCGTTGCGGGCAATTCGCGCAGGGTATCGATGAATACGAGCGCGGCTGCGGCGAGCAGGCTTGGCCGTAGCAGCGGGATATATATCTTCGTCAGCACCTGCCTCGGACCAGCGCCGAGCGAGCGTGCGGCGGCATCGAGCGAAGGCGGAACCTTCGCCATCCCCCCGTCCACGGCATTGTAGGCGACCGTGAGGAACCGCACCGAAAGCGCGTAGATCAGCACCGCGCCCGTCCCACCAAGAAGCAAGCCCCCGCCATACCCGAACTGGTCACGCGCAAACCGTGTTAGCGCCACATCGAAAACGCCCAAAGGGGCGAGCAGACCGACCGCCAGCAGAGCGCCGGGCAAGGCGTAACCCAGTGTGGCGATGCGGATCGCCCCGCGCGAGAGCGGATTGGTTGTCCGGCTGCGGGCGAAGACAAGGGCCAGCGCTGCAAGGCAGCAGGCGAAGGCGGTGAGGCTTCCCAGCTTCAGGCTGTCGATCGCATAGGATGGCAGATCGCGCATGGCGGCGATCGCGCGATCATCGATCGCCATCGCGGCAAGCGAAAGAGCGGGAAGCACGAAGCCCAGCACCAGCGGAAGAATGCAGGCAAGGCTGGCAAGAGCCTTGCCGCCGGGTGACAATTCGATGAGCGGACCCGATCCGTTATCGGAGATCGCGTCATGGCTATGCGTGCGGCCCTTGCGGGTGCGCGCCTCAAGCGCGACCAGGGCGATCACGAAAACCAGCATCGCGGCGGCGAGCTTTAGCGCGGCCTGCTTGTCCCCCATCGCGAGCCAGCTGCGGAATATGCCGGTCGAGAAGGTCGGGATCGCGAAATAATCGGCCACACCGAAATCGGCGAGAACTTCCATCAGCACCAGCGCGAGGCCGCCTGCGATCGCAGGGCGTGCGGCGGGCAGGGCGACCCGCGCGAACGCCGTCGCCGGTCGTGCGCCGAGGCTGCGCGCTGCCTGGAATTGCGCGCGGCTTTGCCCGGCAAAGGCTGTCCGGGCGAGTAGATAGACGTAGGGGTAGAGAACCATTGCAAGCACGAAAGCTCCGCCCCCGAGCGAGCGGACCTGGGGGAAGCCGTATTCGCCGGCACTCCAGCCGGTGGCCGCGCGCAGTCCCGTTTGCACCGGGCCGGTGAAATCGAGCATGTCGGCATAGACATAGGCGGCAATATAGGCGGGCAAAGCGAGAGGCAGGACGAGAGCCCAGCTCAAGATCCGTCGACCGGGAAAATCGGTCGCGCTCACCAGCCACGCACAGCCGGTGCCGATCACTGCTGCTAGGGATCCGGCCAGCGCCATGAGCAGCGCGGTGTTGAAGGCGTATCTCGGCAGAACCGTGGACGCGAGGTGACGGATCGCGTCGAGGCCGCCAGCCGGGGCCGCGACCACGATGGATACAAGCGGGAGCGCTGCAAAAGCGGCGATAATAAACGCCGCGATCTGCCAGCCTTTGCCGGTCCCAGCCATGCTCATCCGGCGACGCATGCTTGCCAGTCGCGGCGCAGTCCTCCAAATGCGGCGCGTCACGTCCATGTCTGTCCTGTGCCCGGGAACACGCCTTGAGCCTTGAATTTCGCCATATTGCCCATGCTTACGGCCCGGTGCGCGCGCTCGAGAACGTCAGTCTCGCCGCTGCGCCGGGAGAGATCACCTGCCTGCTTGGATCGTCTGGCTGCGGAAAGTCAACCTTGCTCGGTCTCGCAGCGGGCCTGCTGACGGTACAGAGGGGCAGCATCAGCCTTTCGGGCGAAGTGCTAGCGGACGAGCACGATAGCCCTCCGCCCGAACGTCGACCCGTCGGGCTCGTGTTCCAGGACGGGGCGCTGTTTCCACACATGGACGTTGCCACGAATATCGGGTTCGGGCTGCCGTCCGGCGAGCGCGGGGCTGTCGCTCGGTGGCTCGATATGGTCGGATTGTCGGGGATGGGCAGCCGCTATCCGCACGAACTGTCGGGCGGTCAGCAGCAGCGCGCTGCGCTTGCCCGCGCCATGGCGCCCGGGCCGCGCGTGCTCTTGATGGATGAACCGTTCGCCAGCGTCGATATCGTCCTGAGACGCCGGCTCCGCCGCGACTGCCGGATTTTATTGAGAGAGCAGGGAGCCACCACGCTGCTCGTGACCCATGATCCGGCGGAGGCGCTCGACGTGGCAGACCGCATCGCGGTGATGGAAGCGGGGCGGATCGTGCAGTGCGGAACGCCAGACGAATTGCATGATACCCCTGCCGCGGCATCGGTCGGCGCGATATTTGGCGGCGCCCAGGTCATCGAAGGCCAGCGCGAGGCCGAGGGCGTGCGAACGGCGGTCGGCAACTGGCCGTACACCGCGATTGCGGGCGCATTGCCGGATTCCGACAGGTTCGACCTGCTCGTCTATGCCGAGAATTGCACCCTGGCCGCCGACCCGGCCGGTCTTCGGGTGCGCGATGTTCACCCCACGGGCGAGGCGTTCCGCGTGCTTCTCGTTGGACATGACGGGGTCGAGGTGACGGTGCATTCGCACGAACCGGTTTCGGCAGACACGAAATACGCCGTGTTGCCGCGCGCGGAGAGCGTTCGCGCATTCGCGCGTGATTAGGACTTGCAACTCCAGTTAATAATGATAATCGCTCGCAACAACATCTGCGAGGAGCACCGATTGATGAAAAAGACCTTCTTTAGCGCGATGCTTGCGCTGGCGGTTACGGCGTGTGCGCCGGATCGTGCCGAAGACGACGCGCAGGCGGTCGAAGCGGGAGAGGTCAATCTCTATTCCTCGCGGCATTACGATACCGATCTCGCGCTTTACGACGACTTCACCAAGCAGACCGGGATCAAGGTCAATTTGATCGAAGCCGACGCCGATGCGCTGATCGAGCGGATCCAGTCGGAAGGCGAATTCTCGCCAGCTGACCTACTGATCACGGTCGATGCTGGCAGGTTGTGGCGCGCCGAAGAAGCCGGCGTGCTGTCCCCGGTAGAAAGCGAGGTGCTGACCGAGCGGCTTCCGGCGCATCTGCGTCATCCAGAAGGCCAGTGGTTCGGCCTGTCCACCCGCGCGCGGGTGATCGTCTACAACAAGGAGGCCGGCAAACCCGAAGGGCTCGACAGCTACGCCGATCTTGCCGATCCGAAGTTCAAGGGTCAGGTTTGCATCCGTTCCTCGTCGAACATCTACAATATCTCGCTGCTTTCGAGCATGATCGCGCATCGCGGCGAGAAGGCCGCCGAGGATTGGGCGAGCGGTGTGGTCGGCAATTTTGCGCGCCAGCCGCAGGGGAACGATACAGCGCAGATCGAGGACGTCGCTGCGGGTGTGTGCCGGATTGCGGTGGTGAACTCCTATTACCTTGCGAAATTTGCCGGGGGTGACGAGGCCGAGCAGGCCGTGTTTGACAAGCTTGGCGTGATTTTTCCTGACCAGGGCGGGCGCGGAACCCATATCAATGTCAGCGGGGCCGGGGTGCTCAAGACCGCTCCTAACCGCGCCAATGCGATCCGCTTCCTCGAATATCTCACTTCCGATAGCGCGCAGCGTTACTTTGCCGATGGTAATAATGAATATCCCGCGGTTATCGGGCTCAAGGCCAATTCGGCGGTCGAGCGGCTTGGGCAGTTCAAGGCTGATACGCTCAATGCAAATGAGATCGGGAAGAACCAGAAGCTGGCAGTGCAGATATTCGACCGGGTGGGCTGGAACTGACGGGCAATCCGAGCGCTGATGGCGCAGAAGCGCCAAGGCGTGCTATCTGCGTCAATCGCTAAACTAGCTTGATGAACGGGCGCGAAACGCCCATTTGCGCCCTCATCAGGGCCGCGCGCGGGCGCGGCAGTCCCTTTGCAGTGTTTCGAGGCCCGTTTTGAACAAGCCGATCACCGACCGTTCGCAATTCCAGGAAAGCGGTGCATTAACCGTCGAGACCATCACTCACGTCCATCACTGGACCGATGGGTTGTTCACGCTGAAGATGACCCGCCCGGCGAGCTTCCGCTTCCGTTCGGGCGAATTCGTGATGATCGGTCTTCCCGGGGAGTCGGGCAAACCGCTCCTGCGGGCCTATTCGATGGCAAGCCCGAGCTATGCCGAGGAACTCGAATTCCTTTCGATCAAGGTGCAGGACGGACCGCTTACCTCGCGGCTCCAGCACATCACCGAGGGCGATCCGATCTATCTCGGGAAGAAGCCGACCGGCACTCTCGTGACCGACGCGCTGTTGCCGGGCAAACGGCTGTTCATGCTTTCCACCGGCACCGGGCTCGCTCCGTTTCTTAGCCTCGTGCGCGATCCGGACGTTTATTCGATGTATGACGAGGTGATCCTCGTCCACTCGGTCCGCCACGTGGAGGAGCTTGCCTATCGCGAACTGCTGGAAAGCAAGCTCGAGGGCGACCCGCTGATCGAGGACGATGACCGCGAACGGTTCATCTATGTCCCCACCGTCACGCGCGAGCAATTTCATACCACCGGCCGTATCGGCACGCTGATCGAGGACGGCACACTGTTCAAGGACAGCAACGGCCCGCAAGAATTCGTGCCCGAGGAAGATCGCGTGATGCTGTGTGGCAGCATGGCGATGATCAAGGATCACGCCGCCGATCTGGAAGCGCGCGGGTTTGAAGAAGGCGCGAATAACAAGCCGGGGCAATTCGTGATCGAACGCGCGTTCGTGGGGTAAGCTGCGGCGCTTTCCGCAGCATTCACAAACGGTTCAAGATCGCACCGGCAACTTCCCGTCAGATAGGGAGATTGCCATG
>JBFHIF010000022.1:0-10350 GCA_041596595.1 Erythrobacter sp.
CCAAAGGTCAGGGGATTTTAAGTCCCCGGCGTCTACCATTCCGCCACACCCGCCCGGCCGGAGCCAGACTGTCCCCAGCGCGATAGCCAGCAGCGCGGGGCGGAGCAACACGAACAGCGCGTCATCTTGCCAGAAGGGTGCCGAACGCCCATCTCGAACCCCTCACGAAGGGGCGATCACCATGGCAGGCGAACTTCACGAAGCACAGGCGATCGTCGAGACGATCCAGCCCGCTATCGCCCTGCTGGGGCTGGGCATCGGTGCCGCTCTGGCTTCGCGGGCGCTCAAGCTCAACCCGATCGTCGGCTATATCGGCCTCGGCCTGGCCATCGGAATGCTCGGCTATTCCGACCTGTTCTCCGGCCCGGTCGTCGCCGCGATGGCCGAGGCGGGGATCATGTTCCTGCTGTTCAATCTGGGGCTCCACTTCTCGCTCGGTCGGATACGCGACGAGGCCGGGAGCATCTTCGGTTTCGGGGCCTTGCAGATGGCGATTGCCGGCGGGGGCTTTGGCGGCCTGTTCTGGCTGCTCGGCGCGCCGACCGAACTCGCGGTGCTTGGCGGCCTCGCGATGGGGCTGTCCTCGACCGCGGTGGTGATCGGCCTCGTGCGCGAACGCGACCAGGAAGACTGTCCGGTCGGGCGGGCCGCGCAGGCGATCCTGATCTTCCAGGATATCGTCGCGATCATGCTGCTGGTCGCAGCGAGCGCGCTGAGCGGCGAAGGCGCGCTGGTTCCCGCATTGCTCGACGCGGGGTGGAAGGCCGCCGCGGCCTTCGCGATCGCGGTGCTGTTCGCCAAGTTCCTGACCGAGCGCCTGTTCCGCCTGATCTCGCGGACCCGCAGCAGCGAGGTCTATACCGCGACGGCGTTGTTTGTCGCGCTCGCGGCCGGCTGGGCGACCGGCGTCGTGGGACTATCGCTGACGCTGGGCGCGTTCCTCGGCGGCGTGGCGGTGGCGGATTCGCGTTACCGGATGATGGTCCAGACCGAGATCGACGCGTTCCGTGGGCTGTTCTTGAGCTTCTTCTTCATATCGGTCGGGCTCGGTATCGATGCCCAGGTTCTGAGCCAATACTGGCTGGTCGCGATCGTCGCCGCGATCGCCTTGGTGGCACTCAAATGCCTGTTCAACGTGCTCGCCGGGCTGGCCAATCGCTGGTCTGTTCCGGGTTCGATCCAGCTCGGCTTTCTGCTCGGCCAGGGGAGCGAATTCGCGCTGGTGCTTTTTGCGATCCCCGCTGTCGCCGCGCTCGCCGAGCCGCGGGTGATGGCGGTGCTGGTGACCGCGATCGCGATCAGCATGGCAACCACCCCGATGATCTCCAATATCGGTCGCAAGATCGCCGGGAAACTGCGCTCGGGTCCCGCCGACCGCAAGCTCGATGGCGATGATGCAAGGGTCATGATCATCGGGCTAGGTCCGGCGGGCCGCGCGGTTGCCGATGCGCTGGCCTATAACCGCATCGATCACATCGCTGTCGAATCGGATCATGAGCGGTTCGAAAGCGCGCTCGCCGATGGATACGGCGTCCACCACGCGCATCCCGGCGATCCGCGGAGCTGGGAGGCGCTGGGTCTGAGCAAGCGCGAGGTGGTCCTGATCGCCACCGGCAATGTCCAGATAAGCCGCGACCTGCACCCGCTGGTAGAGGAGCGGCTCCCGGCGGTTACGCGCATCGTCGTCCTGCCGAGCGCCGATGCTGTCGGCGAATTCGAGGAACTCGGGATCGAACCGGTCGTGGTCGATGGCGAAGGCGGCTACGAACGCGTCGTGACGGCGGTGTTCGATGCCTTGGGCGAACAGCGCGCACGCCCCGTGCCGAGCCGCGCGCATGACGAAGCCGCGCTCAAAGTGGCGTGAGAGATTACGGGATGAGGGCGGCAACCGAGCGGCGCATGCAGCGCCGCGGCGTCAACCCGGGTTGAGCCGCTCGCGGATTTCCTTGCCCGCCTTGAAATAGGGCACCCGCTTGGCCGGGACCTCGACCGCTTCGCCGGTGCGCGGATTGCGCCCGGTGCGCGCGTCGCGCTCTCGGGTCGAGAAGGCACCAAAGCCCCGCAATTCGACCCGACCGCCTTCAGCAAGCCGCTGGGCGATCTCGTCGAAGAAGATATCGACCACCTGCTCGACCTCTTCGGCGCGCAGTTCGGGATTGTCCTTGTGGAGTTCCTGTAACAGTTCGGAGCGTATCATTGTCTTCTCCCGCCGGCTGTCGCCCGTCGCGCGGAAGAAATGCGCCCGGCACCGATCAGCCCCGTGTCAGCCCCGACCCGATGGACCTTCCACTGTTCCAAAACTGCCAGAGCGCGCGTCCCTATGCAAGCTTGTGTGGCAAAAAATCCTGTAACTGCGCCCGTTTGGCACGAATTGGGGTCAGCCGCACTCGGCCAGTTGCTGCAGGTCGAGACCGAGCCTGCGGATGCGCGTGCGGATCTCGGGCCATTCGTCGCGCAGGAATGCGTCCCGCTCACGCCGACGCAAGGCTTCTGCCGCACCCTTGACGACATACATGCCGACCCCGCGCTGGACTTCGACGAGACCGTCATTCTGGAATTGCTGGTAGGCCTTGGCCACGGTCAGCGGGTTGGCACCCTGCTCCGCCGCTAGCGCCCTGACCGAGGGCAGCATTTCGCCCTCGGGATAATCGCCCTGAATGATCGCGGCCGCAATCTGGTCGCGTAGCTTGAGATAGACGGGTCGGCTCTGGCTCATGGCATCCTCTGCAAGTGCTTCAGTGCCATAATACAGCGAGGCGGGTCAAGGTTCCCGAAAACCTGCGCGGGGACGCTCGGGCGTTCGTGCTTTCTCGTTTCAAATGCAACAAATGCTTGAGGGCCGCGAAACACACGCTACGGTGCGCGCTTTCGCGGCTTCCCGTAGAAGAAGCCCGTGTAACTGTGGTTCGGGGATTATTCAGATGAAAGATATGGCGCTTTGGAACGAAGGCGACTGGATCGTGGCAATTGCGTCCGCGGTCCTGGTGCTGTTCCTTATCGCGGGGGCCTTCGCGGTTACCCGGCGCGAAAACGAGGTCGCAGGCCATCCCAAGGGGCTCTACATCCTGTTCTTCGCAGAGATGTGGGAGCGGTTTTCCTATTACGGGATGCGCGCGCTCCTGATCTTCTATCTGACCCAGCACTGGCTGTTCAACGACAGCGCTTCGAACATCGTCTACGGTGCCTATGTCAGTCTCGTCTACATCACTCCGGTGCTGGGGGGCTGGCTCGCCGACCGGTATCTCGGGCAGCGCAAGGCGGTGCTGTTCGGTGCGGTCCTGCTGACCTTCGGCCACTTCCTGATGGCCTTCGAGGGGACCGGCGGGCAAAACGATCCCACGATCAACATCTTCTGGCTTGCCCTGAGCTTCATCATCGTCGGCTCGGGCTTCCTCAAGGCGAACATCTCGGTCATCGTCGGCCAGCTCTACCCGCGCACCGACGTGCGCCGCGACGGTGCCTACACGATCTTCTACATGGGGATTAACGTCGGTGCCGCTATCGGCACGATCATCGCCGGCTATCTCGGCATCACGCTCGGCTGGGCCTACGGGTTCGGCGCGGCGGGCATCGGGATGCTTCTCGGCCTGATCGTGTTCGTGCTCGGCAAGCCTCTGCTGCTCGGCCGGGGCGAGCCGCCCAAGGCGCTGGCCAAGAACACCGAGCTCACCATGTACGGCATCGGCCTCGTCGGCGTCGCGATCATGTGGCTGCTGATCCAGTACCAGTCGGTCGTCGGCGGTCTCATGCTGGTCGCTGGCGTCGCGCTGCTCGCCTACGTGCTGTACGAAGCCTTCAAGCTCGAAAAGGAACCGCGCGAGCGGATGTTCGCAATCCTGTTCCTGATCGCTCTTCAGCCGCTGTTCTGGGGCCTGTTCGAACAGGCGGGCGGTTCGCTCAACCTGTTCACCGATCGCTATATCGACCTCGGCGGCGTTCCAGCGCCGATCTTCCAGTCGATCAACCCGATCTACATCATCCTGCTGGCTCCGATCTTCGCGATGCTGTGGACCTGGCTGGGCCGCAAGGGCCTCGAACCCTCGACCCCGGCCAAGTTCGGCCTCGGCCTCATCCAGCTCGGCTTCGGCTTCCTGGTGCTGGTCTGGGGTGCCGAAGCGGTCGGTGTCGATGCCAAGATCCCGGTGATCTTCCTGTTCGGCATCTACCTGTTCCACACCACCGGCGAATTGTGCCTTTCCCCGGTCGGGCTCTCGGCGATGAACCGGCTTGCGCCGCGTCACCTCGCCAGCCTGATCATGGGCGCGTGGTTCTTCGCCACGGCAGGCGGCAATTTCGTCGCGGGCATGATCGGCGCAGCCACCGGCGGCGAAGATGGCGAGATGACCCGCCAGGGAACGCTCGACATCTACTGGCAGATCGGCCTGATCGCGATGGCGGTCGGCGTGGTCGTGATCCTCGTGTCGCGCTGGGTGAAGCACTGGATGCACCTCGAGACGCTGTCCGACGACAATGTCGACGACGATCTCGAAGGCCAGGGCGAAGTCGGCGAGCCACAGGCTGCAGGCATCCATCCCACCACGCGGCATGACGGGTAAGCACCGATCCGCGCGCCTGAGCCAAACTAGAATGCCAAGGGGTACGAACGTGACGACCAAGACTTGGATCGCCGCGGCGGGAGCGCTCGCTCTCGCCGGCTGCGCCACCACCGGATCGGGCCAGTCGGCCAAGACCGACAGCGAGGCACCACGCTTCGCTGCCAAGACCGAGTCCGAAGCTCCCTTCCCCTCGACCTATCGCCGCTATCCCGGCGCGCCCACCGCGCTGGTGGGTGCAACGGTGTATGATGGTGCGGGCAACCGGATCGACAACGGCACCGTGCTGTTTCGCGATGGCGAAGTCGTCGCTGTCGGCGGGCCTGAGCTTTCCACAGCGGGCTATTCGGTGATCGATGGAACGGGCAAGTTCGTTACCCCCGGGATCATCGACATCCACTCGCATCTGGGCGACTACCCGACCCCCTCGGTTGAGGCGCATTCGGACGGAAACGAGGCGACCGCGCCGACCACCCCTGACGTCTGGGCCGAACATTCGGTATGGCCGCAGGACCCCGGCTTCAGCCGCGCTCTTGCCAATGGCGGGATCACCGCGCTGCAGATCCTTCCCGGCTCGGCCAATTTGATGGGCGGCCGCTCGGTGACCTTGAAGAACGTGCCCGCGCGCACGGTGCAGGGGATGAAGTTCCCCGGCGCGCCCTATGGCTTCAAGATGGCCTGCGGCGAAAATCCCAAGCGGGTTTATGGCGGGCGTGGACGCGCCCCTTCCACCCGGATGGGCAATTTCGCGGTCAATCGCCAAACCTGGTACGAAGCGATCGAATACGCCAACGACAAGAAGGCCAAGCGTAACCTCGGCAAGGAAACTCTCAAGGGCGTGCTCGAAGGCGATATCCTCGTTCACAACCATTGCTACCGCGCCGACGAAATGGCGCTCGTCATGGATATGGCCAAGGAGGTCGGCTACAAGGTCACCGCCTTCCACCACGCGGTCGAAGCCTACAAGATCGGCGATCTGCTGCGCGAAAACGACGTCTGCAGCGCGATCTGGGCCGACTGGTACGGGTTCAAGATGGAATCCTACGACGCGATCATGGAAAACGCGGCTCTGCTGCACAACCAGGGCGCGTGCGTGGTCATCCATTCGGACAGCGCGAACGACATCCAGCGCTTGAACCAGGAGGCCGCGAAAGCCCAGGCGGCGGGCCGCCGGATGGGCTTTGACATCTCCGATGCAGAAACGATCCGCTGGATCACGCTCAACCCCGCCAAGGCGATGGGCGTGGCCGAAAAGACCGGCAGCCTCGAACCGGGCAAGATGGCCGACGTGGTGCTGTGGAACGGCGATCCGCTCTCGGTCTATTCGCGTCCTGAAAAGGTCTGGATCGACGGCGCGCTGATGTTCGACGCGATGGATCGCAAGCGTCGCCCGGTTTCCGATTTCGAACTCGGCCAGCCCGGAGAGGGAGACGTGAAATGAAGCGGCTTCTGACTATTGCCGCCAGCGCGATCGCGCTCGCTTCCACCCCTGCCATCGCGCAGGACGTGACCATTACCAATGCCCGGATCGTCACCGGCGACGGTTCCGACCCAATCGAGCGTGGCAGTGTCGTCGTGCGCGGCGGAAAGGTCGTCGCAGCGGGCGCAGATGTCGCCGCCCCCGCGGGCTCGACCACGATCGATGCGCGCGGCGCATGGGTCACGCCCGGCATCTTCGCCACGGTTACCACGCTCGGCATCTGGGACGTCTCGGCGGTGCGCGAATCGAACGATACCCGCGCCAGCGATTCGCCCTTCAGCGCGGCGCTCGATGTCGCACCGATCATCAATCCCAATTCGCAGCACATTCTCGTTCACCGCGCCGCCGGGATCACCCGCGCTGCCGTTTCGACCATGCCTTCGGGCTCGATCTTCGGCGGGCAGGGCGCGATCATCGATCTCGACGCCGATGGCGATCCGGTGGTCAAGCCCCGTGCCTTTCAGACCGTCGACCTCGGTGAAGGCGGCGGACGGATCGCGGGCGGCAGCCGCGCGGCGGCGCACGCTCTGTTCCGCAACGCGCTGCGCGAGGCGACGAGCTATGGCAACGCGGCCAACATTCCGGGCCGCCCCGCGCGCGAACGCGAGATCACCACGGGAGACGATGTCCCGGTCGATCCGCGCCTTGCCGGACGCGACACCGACCGTGCGTCGGATACGCTTCTGACCCGCTTCGACGCGGCCGCCCTCGTGCCGGTCGTGCGCGGCGAGCAGAAGCTCTACATCGCGGTCGAACGCGCTGCCGATATTCGCGCTGTTCTCGACCTGCGCAAGGAATTCCCCCGGCTCGACATGGTGCTGGTCGGGGTCAGCGAAGGCTGGCTGGTCGCGGACGAGATCGCCGCTGCCGGGGTTCCTGTCATCGCAGACGGGCTCGACGACTTGCCTTCGGGTTTCGATCAGCTCGCCGCGACGCAGAGCAATATCGGGCGCATGGCCGCCGCGGGTGTGACCGTCGCGATCAACGCCGCCACGCTCGAGGATCCGCGCAGGCTCCCGCAGGTCGCGGGCAATCTCGTCGCGCTGACCAAGGTGCCGGGCGCAAGCGGATTGTCGTGGGGCCAGGCCTTCGCAGCGATTAGCTCGGTCCCCGCTCGCATCAGCGGGATGGGCGGGCGCGCCGGGGTGCTTGCACCGGGCGCGGTGGGTGACGTGGTGATCTGGGACGGCGACCCGCTCGAGGTCACCTCGGTTCCCACCCAGGTCTTCATTGGCGGGGTCGAGCAACCGCTCGGCAACCACCAGAGCCGGCTCAAGGAACGTTATCGCGATCTCGACGAAAGCGATCTTCCCAAGGCCTACGACTGGTAATTTGCCGCCAACCGGGCATACCCTTCCCACCTGACCTGGGAGGGGACGGATGGAACAAGCACTGGTTTCGCTATTCGCGGCGAATGTCACCTTTGTCGGGATGCATTTCGCGATGTCGCACCCCTTGCGTAGGCCGCTGGTCGGCGCACTGGGCGAACGCGGTTTCCAGCTTGTCTATACGCTGGTGAGCGTTGCCGCCTTTGCCTGGATCGTAGTGGCATTCAAGGCATCGCCACCGGGCGATCTGCCGGGCAGCGGAGAAGAAGGCTGGGTCGTAGCCACCGTGCTGACGATCCCCGCCATGGTCCTTCTCGCCGGATCGCTGGTCGGCAATCCTGCGCTCCCCACGCCGCTCGCCGAGAAACAGGCGCGCGCCGAGCCGCGCGGAGTGTTCGCGATCACCCGGCACCCGATGATGTGGGGCATAGCCTTGTGGGCGCTGTCACACCTGATCCTCGCGACCAGCTGGAGAACAACCATCACCGCCGCTGCAATGGGCGCTCTCGCTCTGATCGGCGCGCGGTTGCAGGATCGCAAGAAGCAGGCGCTGATGGGCGATGCATGGGCGCAATGGGAGGCGAAGACCACCTATTGGCCGCGCTGGGGCGTGTTCGGCAGAATCGGCGCTTTACCCTGGGCGGCAGGGATCACGCTGTTCCTCCTGCTGACCTGGCTCCATCTTCCGCTTGGCGGGATCGCGGCCGGCCCATGGTCCTATCTACTGCGCTGATGCGAACCGCTCGAGGATCCAGTCGCGCCGCGCGTCGTGAGAGCGCCTCTCGAAACTGAGGTCATGCCCCGATCCCTCGAAGGATTGGAAGCGCCCTTGCGCGGCGCGCTCCGCGAGGGCACGCCCGAATCCGGCGGGGACGAGATCGTCTGCGGTGCCATGCTGAACCAGCACTGGCATATGCAGGCCCGGGATCTTGGCGGCGTTGTCATAGCGTTCGCGAAGCATCAGACGCGCGGGCATCCACCACAGATTGGCCTGCGCGGCCTCGGCGAGCGAGGTGAAAGGCGCGACGAGCACCAGCGCAGCCGGGTCGTGGCGAGCCGCCATTTCGGTCGCGACGCCTGCCCCGATCGAATTGCCGATGAAAACCAGCTGATCGGGGTCGAGCCCTTGCTCACCCAGCCATGCGACCGCCGCTTCGCCATCGCGATAAAACCCTTTTTCCGATGGTGAGCCCGGATTACCGCCATATCCGCGATATTCGAGCAGGAGCACCCCGATCCCTGCCTCGGCCAGCGCCCGGTTCGAAACACTCGCACCGGCCAACGTCCCGCCATTGCCGTGAAAATAGAGCACCGTTGGAAGGCCGTCACTCGCCTCGCGATAGAATGCGCGCAGTCGCAATCCGTCCGATGTGTCGAGCGCGATTTCCTCGTAACCGGGCGTGAGCGGTGCGCGCGTCTGCGGAGCCGGATAGATGAAACGAGCCTGGAACGCCCAGAGTATCGCGACCGAGACGACATAGGCGGTCGCGACGAAGACCAGCAGGCGCATCACGGTCGCCATGCCCGGTCCTCCTATTCGCCGCGGAAGTGCGGTTCGCGCTTCTCGATCAATGCGGCCACACCCTCGGCGTGATCGCTGGTCGAGTGCATCATGCCTTGCGTGTTGGCCGCCAGTTCCAGCGCGGTGTCGTAATTGACCTGCTGCCCCTGGCGCAGCAGCATCTTAGACTGGCGCAGCGAATGGGGCGGCATGGCGGCAATCCGCGCGGCGAGCGAGCGCGCCTCGGTCATCAGGTCGTCATGCGGCACGACCCTGCTGACCAGTCCCCATTCGCTCGCGGTCTGCGCGTCGATCAGGTCGCCGGTGTAGAACAACTCGGCGGCGCGGCTCATGCCGATCACGCGCGGCAGGATCCAGGTGCCGCCATCGCCGGGAATGATGCCGAGCTTCAAGAAGGTGACGCCGAACTTCGCCTTGTCCGAAGCGATGCGGATATCGGCGAGGCAGGCGACATCGCAGCCGAGCCCGATCGCCGGGCCGTTGACTGCCGCGATCACCGGCACGCGCAGCGAATGGAGCGCGCGCAGCATCCGGTGGATATTGTCGCGGTAGCCGTCGGAAATGGCGGGCGCCGATCCGCCGAATGTCCCCGACTTGTCGCGCATCGCCTTGATATCGCCGCCCGCGCTGAACGCACGGCCCGCCCCGGTCAGGATCACGCAGCGCGTATCGAGATCGCCATTGATCGAGTCGCAAGCGGCGGCGAATTCGGCCCCGTCGCCCGGCTGCCCAAGCGGGTTCATCGTGTCGGCGCGGTCTATGGTCAGCGTGGTGACGCCGCTCTCGCTCTCGATCCGCAGCAGGCCCATCGCGATCAGGCCCGCGCCTCTTCGACCCCTGCCGAATTGTGCTTCAGCGCCTTGAGCACGGTCTCGACGATGTGCGGTGCGTTGAGGCCCGCTTCGTCATACTGCTTGTCGGGCGAATCCTGGTCCTGGAAGACATCGGGCAGCCGCAGCGTGCGGATCTTGAGCCCGGCATCGGTCAGCCCCTCGTCGCTGGCAAAGGTCAAGACGTGCGCGCCGAGCCCGCCGATCGCGCCCTCCTCTACCGTCACAACCACTTCGTGCGTGCGCATCAGGCGTTCGATCAGCCCGGTGTCGAGCGGCTTGGCAAAGCGCATGTCGGCAACCGTGGCCGAAAGGCCCTTGGCATCGAGCGTGTCCGCCGCCTTGAGCGCCTCTGCCAGCCTCGCGCCGAGCGAGAGGATCGCAACCTTCGAGCCTTCGCGCACGACGCGGCCCTTGCCGATCGCGAGCTTCTCTGGGGTCTCGGGCAGAGCCACGCCGATCCCGTTGCCGCGCGGATAGCGGAATGCGATCGGCCCCTCGTCATATTCGGCCGCGGTATAAGTCATGTGGACCAGCTCGGCCTCGTCGGCGGCGGCCATCACCACCATGTTGGGCAAGGTCGCGAGATAAGTGATGTCGAACGAGCCTGCGTGCGTGCAGCCATCGGCGCCGACCA
>JBFHIF010000023.1:0-10050 GCA_041596595.1 Erythrobacter sp.
CGCTTTACAGATGAATTAAGCACTCAATTCGCAGACTTGGCAAGTTGTCAGCAAACGTGCGGTGCGGGGCGGTAAACATCGTCTTGCGGAAGACGGTTACTTTTCCAGTAACCAAACCTACGCACCTGCCCTTAGCGAACGCCGGTGCATCCGGGATGCATGACGCAATGCCCGAAAAGCTATCGTTGCTCTGCGCTGAGCTTCGCGAACCGGCTTCTTGCCGCGTCCGTCGCTGTGGTCCTGTTCCCGGCGACCGCGCACGCATTTGCCCTTCCCGAACTTGCCACGATGCGCAGTCCTGATACGTCGAGCTGTTCACGCGCCAGCTTCGAGCCGGCGGCTCCTGCCCGCTCCGTCACGGCCTCTGATGCTGGCAAATCGTCCGCAATCCTCGGCGGAGAAGTCAGTGCGCTGGACCGTATCCGACAACAACAGCAGCAAGTCTCCTCTGCCAATCTGACGACCGCGCAATATGCCGCCGGTGCTAGCCTGCCTGGCTTCTCTTACGCGAATTGCTTCTCCGCCAAACCTGGCGCCCCCCTCGAGGCGATAACCACGCCTGCAGTTGCGACAATTTCACGCAATGATGCTGGCGGAGACTTCCTCGGAAGCTCGCGCATCAAGATACGCCATACGCCGTTCAACGATGACTGGAACCGTGTCTCATCTCGGGGTCTTGCACCTCGCGGCGTCGCCCTGCGCACCGCCATTCCGAGCCCGGGAGCAGCTGACGTCGAGACATTGTCGCGCGTCAATAGCTGGGCCAATCAGACGATTAAATATGTCGAGGATTCGGTCAATTACGGCACTGCCGACTATTGGGCGACAGCAAGCGAAACGCTCGCATCTGGGCGAGGAGATTGCGAGGATTTCGCGATCCTGAAATACCACGTGCTGGCGGCGATGGGCTTCGATCGCAACCAGATGTATCTCACGCTGGCCCGTGATCTCGTGCGGAACGCCGACCACGCAGTCCTGATCGTGCAGGTGGGCGGCACGTCCTATATGCTCGACAACGCGACGAATGCTTTGCTTCGCGCAGACGTGTCGCATGACTATCGACCGGTGATGAGCTTCAACACCCAGTCGGCATGGCTTCACGGCTCCGGCAGACCGACGCCTGCCGCAGCTCAATCTGCCTCATCGCTTCGACTGAGCTATCTTTCGGATAGCGCGGTATCCAATGCCCGGGTGACCGGCTTCAACAGGTAAGCCAGGATGCTCTTCGCTCCGGTAATGATCTCGACATCGGTGATCATGCCCGGAACGATCGGAAATTGCTGCCCGTCCTTCCCCAGGTAACTGCGCTTGGTCTCGATCAGGACTCGGTAATAAGCCTCGCGTTCGACCTCGTCGTAGATGCTGTCGGCCGACACTTCGACCACCGTCCCCTCGAGCCCGCCATAGGTGGCGAAGTCGTAAGCGGTGACCTTGACGTTTGCCGGGTCGCCAACGGCGACAAAGCCGATGTCGCGTGGGCTGACGCGGGCTTCGACCAGCAAGCGGTCGCCGACCGGGACGATCTGCATGATGGTTTCGCCGGCGCTGACAAATCCGCCTTCGGTCGTCACCTTGAGATTGTTGACGATGCCATTCGATGGCGATCGCAATTCGTTTCGATCCCTCCGGGCGGCCGCGCCGCGAATGCTCTCTTCGTTCACGGCAATGCGGGTCTTGACTTCGCTGCGTTCATCGAGGGCCTGCTGCCGGAAATCGAGCCGCGCGGATTGCAGATCGGCCTGGGCTTCGCGGATGGACGCTCTCGCCCGCCCGGCAGCCTGGCGTGCTGCGGATAGTCTGCCCCTGACATCAACCAGTTCGCGCTGGGCGGCAAGCAATTCGGTCTGCGGCACGATGCCGTCCTTTGCCAGAGGCTCGAGCATGGAAACCTGTTGCTGCGCGAGGGTTACGCTCTGCTGCAGGGAGTTCTCGGTTGCCTCGGCTTCGCGCAGGTCTCGGCGCCGCTGTTCGATCGCTGCTGACAGCGCTGCCTGTCGGCTGCGCGCGGTTGCCTGGCGGACGCTCTGCAGACGCGCTTCTTCGGCACAGACCGATCCCGGTTCGCACCCCATCTGGGACCCGACAGCTTCGCCTTCCAACCTCTGCGCTCTCGCCGAAAGGCGAGCGTTTTCGGTTTCAAGCTGGCCAAGTTCCGAAGCTGCAAGGCTATCATCGAGCCGGACAAGAACCTGGCCCTCCTTTACCCGTTCACCGCTGCGCACCAAGATTTGTGCGATCACGGCAGGCTCTGCAGGTTGGACCAGCTGGGCCTGGCTCGACGGGATCACCTTGCCCTGCCCCCTGGTGATTTCTTCGACCTGCGCGAGACTGGCCCAGATCAGCAGGACCACGAGAGCGACGCAGGAAATGGCGATCAATTTGCGGTTCGCATCCCATGCGGCGAAACGCTCGGTCAGCTTCATGGTTCGCCCTCTTTCCTCAAGCGCTGTCCCTCGAGCGCAGCCTTGTAACCGCTGCTCGCGGCGGTCGGATCGGGGATCGACAACCTCCATTCCTTCGAAGTGTCGATGCGTCCGCCAATGTCATTGTCCGCCCGGCGATCGGTGATATCTCGCGGGTAACCGATATCCGCTTCCGTCAAGGAAACGTCGCCCTCTGTAGGATCAATGTCGGACCGCGCGAAGCGAGCGGGATCGAAAGAAGGTTTGTATTCCCTGCCCGTATAGGCCGCGGTGAAATTGAACGGGTTCCCCGCTCGGCCCGGCAGGCGATAGAAAATGTGCCGACCTTCGACGTGGACCTTGTTCAGCCGGTAAGCCCAGTAAGGCAGAACATAATCGGCATGGTAATGCGTGGCCGACCCGACGCTTTCCTCGACATATCCGCCAAGCGCCGCCCCGGCGACCTCGCGCGATTGCTTCCACAAGCTCGAGATCGGTTCGCGCGCCAGCGCACCGTCGCAGGTATAGCTGAACTGGCAAACCTCTTGCGACCATCCTTGATAGACCACCCCGCATATCGAGGACGGGTAAGCGGGATGCGCCACGCGGTTCAGGATCACCTGCGCTACCGCGCGTTTGCCATGGGTGCTTTCATTGGCCGCTTCGTAATAGATCGCCTCGGTCATGCAATGGAGCGCTGTCTGATAGGCGGGTGCACGCCGGGAGAGACCGGCAAATGGGGCCATTTGCCCGCCACGTGCTGCCACCAGCGGAATGGCGGCATTCTTTTCCTGGGCCGACAGACCGTGCTGATCGAGCAGGGATTCTCCCTGGACAGTGAACTGTTCGAGCTGGGTCCGCAGCGCCCTGAGCTTTCCCTCGGCCACCCGAGCATTGGCGGCTCCGCTGTCCATCGCAATGGGGATGCTCGGCGCGGACAGGAACACCAGCGCGACGCCGGCAGCGACCAGCTGGGCCGGACCTTGCGAAGCGCTCGCTAAACGGGAAAGACGCGCCAGCACGGCTTCAATCCTCCCTTCCTGGCAGATTGCTCATGATCTCGGCCTTCGGCCCGTCGGCTACGATCCGCCCATTGTGGAGCACCACGATGCGATCGCAGATATCGAACAGAGCGGGTCGATGGGTTGCCACGACCAGCGTCTGGCGCTCGCCCAACACCTCGCGCAGCCGCTCGACCAGCTGCTTCTCGGTGTGCGAGTCCATCGCTCCTGTCGGTTCGTCGAGAAACAGCAGCTCGAAAGGAGATACAAACGCGCGCGATAGCGCAAGGTAGGCCCGCTGCCCCCCCGATAGCCGCCTGCCCTGCTCGCCCACCTCCCGTTCGAAACCGGCGGCATCGCGGGCGAGAAACGCATCGGCACCGCTCTTGCTCAAGGCAGCCATGACCTCCTGGTCGCTGGCCCCGGGCGCACCCAGAGCGATATTCTCGCGAACACTGCCGGTAAACAGATTGGCGTCCTGCCCGACGAAGCGGAACGCGCGGCGCATTTCCGAAGGGCGGAATTGGCGGCTGTCCACACCCTCGACCGTCATCGCCCCGTCGGTGGGGGGATACAGCCCGCACAACACCCTGCCCAGAGTCGACTTGCCCGAAGCGACCCGACCGATGACAGCGATCCGTTCGCCGGGCTCGATCACCAAATTGAGATTTTCAAGCGAGTTCACCGGACTTTCGGGATAGGCAAAGCAAAGGTTCTCGAGTTCGACCCGATACCCCCCCGAGAGCGCAGCAGGCAGAGACATGCTGCCGGCCTTGCGTTCGTCTTCGCTGTCAAAAAGCTGCTCGATCGAATCGAGGGCCTCCCGCGCCTGGCGTCCGCGCGTGAGGAGGAAAGCGATCTGACCTGCTGGCGCCAGCGAGCGCGACGCCAGCATCACGATCGCGATAATCGCCCCCATGGTGATTTCGCCGGCAGCGAAAAGGTAATAGCCGCCGATAACGAGCGACACGCTCGATATTTGCTGGAACGACGAGGCGAGAGAGACTGCGGCAGAGGAAATCTTGCGCAGTCGAAGTTGCGAATGGCTACCAACCTGAGCGAGCGCATTCCACTTGCCCAGCAGCCTGCGCTCTCCCGACACGCTCTTGAGCGTTTCCATCCCGGCGATCGTTTCCACCAGCACGGTTTGCTGCAATCCGGTGTCCGCCTGGGCATCGCGCGCGGCATCGGTGACCTTGCGTTGCAGGATGAGGCCTGCGATCGCCATCAGGATCATCGCGATGATCGGGACAACCGCGAGCCATTTCGCGATATAGGCGATGACGGCGATGAACAGGACGAGGAACAGCATGTCGACGATCAGAACGATCGTTGTGGACGCGAAGAAATCGCGCACGAGGGCGTATTCGCTTACCCTCGCAGCGAGCGAACCCGTGCTGCCGCGCCGCGCATACATTGGGGTCGAAAGCACCCGCGAAAACAGTTTTTGCGAAAGTCTCAGGTCGAGCTTGCGACCGATCTGGTCGAGCACGTTGGTTCGGGCTGTGCGCAATGCGAATTCGAGCGCGAATGCCAGCAGCACGCCGCTCGCGAGAACCCATAACGAGGCTTCCGCACGATTGGGGATGACCCGGTCATAGACGTTCATCGAGAAGATCGGCAGCGACAGCGCCAGCGTATTGATGATCAGCGAGGCGACCAGCACCGGGCGGAACGCCCTGCGCTCCTTCCGCAGTTCCGACCAGAACCAGTGGTGTCGCCCCTTGGCGTGCCACGGCGCGTCCTGTTCGCGCAGACGATCGGGATCGGCGATGACACTGATGATCTCGCCGGCAAAATCGCTCTCGACTTCGTCGATCGTTTTCCAGACCGGCGCCTGTGCCTCGGGAGGGTGGACCAGCACATCCGTCTCCGAAAGTTCGAGAACGGGCAAGGCGATCCCTTCGGCCATCCTCGCGACAGCTGGATAGGCTTCGGGTCGGCGCGGCAATTTCCGCGCGGTCAGGGTCTCGTGGTTCATGCCCGCAAGATCGAGCGCCGCAGAGGCCTGGTGAAATGGCAGCAGGCCCGCCGCATCGCGGGGCAGGGTATCGAACAACTCCCTCGGATCGGAGAGCCCAGCATTGAGAGCAAGGCGCGAAAGTGCCAGGATCAAAGTGTCCTTTTGTGCGGTTCCGGCGAAATCTCCTGCCTGATACAACCCTAGTGCTCCCGAAGAGCCGAATGCCGCTAGCGCGGATCTCGACGTCGCTGTGTCTCAGCCGGTACCGGCGGACCGTAATCGAACCTCTCGCGCTCCATCTTTCCTGCGCCCGCTGCGGGCGCAAGATTGATCGCATCGAGGAACTGGTTGGTGGCCGCCAGGACCTGATATTGCGCGAAGATTTCAGAAAAACGCGAAGTCTCGCGGCGAACCTGCGTGTTAAAGCGCGTGTTCTGTGCGTCGAGCACATCGAGCAGAGAACGCCGCCCGATATTGAACTGGCTGCGATAGGACAGCAGCAGATCATCGCTGACCTGTGACTGGCGTTCGAGCGCCGAACCGACGGTGCGCTGAGTGGTCATCCCTGTCCACGCGTTCGAGACGTCTTCCTCCGCCGCACGCACACGGTCGTGCAGACGATACCGTGCTTCGCTCGCGCGCCGGATCATCTCCTGCACCTGAGCGCTGCGACGCCCCCCGTCGAACAACTGCCAGCGAATATAAACCCTGCCCTGCAGGTCATTGGTTTCGCCGCGGAATCCATCGATATCCTCACCGATGCGCCCGGTCAGGTCGACACCGATCTCAGGAGCAAGCTCGCCGCGGGCGGCCATGACCATGGCATTGGCGGCATCGACATCGGCTTGCGCCTCGCGCACCAGCGGATTGGCCGTGCGCGCCAGCCCGATAGCCGCCTCTTCCGAAGAGGGGAGCCTGTCCAGCGGCACGGTGGGCAGACTAGCGCGCGAAATATCGAGACCGGTCAGACGGCGAAGCGCGGTCCGTGCGTTCTCCAGATCCTCCTCCGCCTCTGCCCTAAGCACGCTGGCTGCCTGCAGGCGTTCTTCAGACTGCTGGCGATCCGCCACGCTGATCGACCCTTGCTGCACGCCTTCTGACAGGTTTGCCGTCATCTGTTCGTGGAAAAGCACGTTATCCGTGGCGGCAGCCACGATGCGTTCCTGAAGCAGCAGGTTGAGATATTGCCGTGCGACCTGGAGGGCGATGAATTCGGATCTTTCGACCACCCTCAGCGAAGCGCCATCGACGCGCGCCGCCTGCCGCAGCAATTCTCCGCGACGACGTCCGAAGTCGATCACCGTCCAGTCGAGCCGGGCACGGGCTTCGAGCGGATACAACCAGTCATCCGAGATCCCCAAGGCCCGCCGAGTGGCGTTTTCCAATCGCCTTGCACCGGCAGATGCCTCGAGATCGATCGTGGGGAAGTAGAGCGACTGCGCCTGTTCCCGTTCGAACTGGATGGCCTCGGTGTTCATCTGGGCCTGAATGATCTCGGGATTGGATGCGATCGCCGTCTCGATTGCCTCGCGCATCGAGACACCTTCGCCCGCGCTCTGGGCAAGGGCCATTGGAGAACAGGTTGCCAGGGCTACCGCGATTACGACCTTGCCTAGAGCCTTCATGTCTACCTCCCTTTATTGTGCCGATATCTCGACCCGGCGATTTTGCGGACTGCGGGTGCCATCTGCCAGCGGCACCCTGGGTTCGCTTTCGCCCCGGGCCTCGACGTTCAAGGGCACCGTGACATTGCGCGACCGCATTGCCGCAGCGACCGCATCGGCGCGCGCGCGGGAAAGTCGGCGATTATATTCGTCGCTGCCCGCCTGGTCGGTGTGTCCGACGACGTTGAGGGAACGCCATCCGCACGCCGCGATGCTCTCGATCACCGAACCGAGCGCCGGAGTGGCGTCTTCCCTCAGCGCGGCGGAATCGAAATCGAAGAACACCATGCCGGCAATCGCTTCGTCGCATCGAGCAGGGCGACGTGTCGGAGGCGGTGGCGGTGGCATGACCGCAGCCGCTGCCATCCGCGGTGCGCGGTTCATCCAGTCATGGGCGCGGACGCACTTTCCGATACTCGTCTCATCGCGAGTGGATGACTTCATGAAACCCAGCGCGATCGCACATTGCGCCTTGGCTTCGAGCGCCCACAAATAGCGAGGATCGTCGGCTGTAATGTATTCATCGGATGTCGAAGCGGCGAGCCCCGCTTCGTAGCGGCTGGTGAGTTCGGCCTCCAGGGCGCGATCACCGAGCGCCAGCAGGTCGGAGGCCGACTGTGATTGCGCGATTGCCTGCGTGCCAGTCAGAGCAAGCAATGCCCCTCCCAGCGCGGTCAAAGAACCAGATATACGCATGTCCCCTCCCCAGTTATCCATTCAATAGAGCCGCATCGCCGTTGTCCACCTCTATTTCGTTAACCTTTGACATCATCATGATGCCAGACCCGCCAATGTCCAGGCTCAGTAGATCCGAAATCGCAGCGATATCGACGCCATCCATTTCGGAATTACTTGGAATGTCGCGGGCATCGACGCCGTTGACCAGACTGTCCACTAGGCTTTCGCCCATCACATCTTCGAGCGCGTCGGCGATTAGGCTCTCCGCGTCCGCCGAGGACTGTGCGGGATTGGCCGAGCCCTCCAGCACGAGAAGCGCCTCCATCATCCCGCTTGCATTGCCGCCTGCGCCGTCAAAGGCGAACGGCGCCGGTCCTGCGAGGATATCGAGAGAGAGCGCCTCGATTGGTGCGTCGCGTTCCAGGCCTCCATCATGGTCGAGCGGATTGGGTCGCGTATCCAGACCGTCTCTCGAAGCGATGCCGGGCGAGCCGGCATTACCCGGACCGGCGACATCGACCTCTTCGAACAGGACCACTTTTTCCACGCTGTGAAGGCCGGTTTCATATTGCATCACCGGACCATGCTGAGCGATCGTGGCGCCCGCATTGATCGAGGACAATTCACCGATCGACCAAGGCGAGACCACAAGGGTTTCAAAATCCCTCGCGGCGCCAGTAAGGAAACCAGCCATCGCTGCAGCCGCAATGGCATAATCGGCCTGACGCATTTCGGCCCCCAGTCGAAGGGAGACATCGGCCAACTTGCCGCTGCTGCCATCCGAACGGGTGAAGTAAGAATATCCGTGCACTGTCGCACCGCCGTCGGCGAGCACTTCGCCCTTCCCATCGCTCAGGAGGCTTATGCTCACGATCCCCAATTCAGCGAGTGTAACGAACTCTCCTGGTTCGGCGATCGCGTTGCTGTTCGTATCCCGCCAGATCCCAAACTGGCCGTATGCGTCATCAGTCGAATCCAGCATTCCATCGCCATTGCTGTCGAATTTCGCTGCGATAGCACTGAGGTCGGTCAAACTACCCCCGCCAAAGATGAATTCTTCTGCTCCGCTAACAGTCCCGTTCCCGTCAGCGTCATGGACTAAAAGGCCATCGTCGGGCCCGACCCAGGCTGTGGATTCGAGCACGCCGTCGCTATCCATGTCATAGGCAACCCCGGCGCTCAGACCGAGAAGCTCTACTCCATCGCCGTCGAGGTCTAGGATGACAGGCGGGGAGGCTGGGTTGACCGTGATATCCAGTGTTCCCGCAGCGGCTACATCGCCATCGCCGTCCCGAATGAATATAGGGACGTCGAAATCGAATGGCTCGTTCGTGATCGAAATCGCACCGAAATCCCCTATCTGGAAGGTGCTCCCGGCCTCCCAGCTATACTCGACACTGTTATAGCCAGTCTCGGTACGCACCCCAATGACAGTACCCAGCAGCGATGAACCCGTGTCGCCTTTGACGCCCGCCACCGAGACCGATCCGTCTGGATTGAGGGTCACGGTGAACGTCTGGCCGTTCACGGTGTAATTGGTTGGCGTTGAAGTCGGGATAATCACGCTGCCGAATGCGACCCCTCGATACGCGATCGTAACCCCGTTGATCGGGTCGATCGTCCCATCGCCAACCACGATATTGCCGTCCGGGTCGTCAAAAGCGGTTATCTTGATTGTCGATCCGCTAGTCGACTTGAAGAGTGCCGTCGCCCCGTTCACGGTGTAGTGGCCGTCGAAGTTGTGATCGCGATTGGCAGCGGCGGCGTATTGCTGCCCCCCGACAGTGTCGGCCGGATTTCCTCGAAGATCGATTACGAAATCGACGCGGAATGTCTCTCCTCCGTCCTGTGACCCCACAAAGGCGTTCCCGATACCTCCGATCGTGGCGGTCGTGTTCACCGAGGAGCCATTTCCGCTGCCGATCTTGGGCGTCAGCAGCAAGTCTTGGCTATTGTTGTCGATGGTCGTTCCACCGAGCGCCTCCCCAATGGGGACGAACCCGTTCCAAGAGTTGTTGCCGCCAGTGAAGTTGTAGTTGCCATCGTTGAAATCGATATTTGTTTTCGAATCAAGCGGCTGCGAGATTATGACCTTATACTGGTCGCTCCCTCCCGTTGGCTGCAATTCTATCCGGAAGACCTCGCTGTCATCGCTGGATTTCGTCGCAACCAGGACGGTACCGCCCCCTGTTATCGTGTACTCGAGATCGACGAACGATGACGTGAGGCCTTGATTTTCCAGCGCGGCTATAGATGCAGCCGTGAAAATGACTGCCCCTGGCCCGTCTGCCCCGTAATCGTTGTCGACATCATTGTCGCGAGTATCGAGGGTGGTGAGCGAC
>JBFHIF010000024.1:0-9643 GCA_041596595.1 Erythrobacter sp.
GCATTATAGCGTGCTCGAACGGCTTGCTCACGCCGCCGTGCTGGAATGTCGGCTCGAGACCGGGAGGACGCACCAGGTCCGTGTTCACTGCGCGTCAATTGGCCATGCGCTAATAGGAGATCCGCTTTACGGAAATACGCCGCGGGCGATCAGGCCACTGATTTCTCGCCTGGAATTCGGCCGGCAGGCGCTACATGCAAAGGAACTGGGTTTCGATCACCCGATCACGAGCGAAAAGCTGACATTCAGCAGCGATCTGCCCAACGACATGGCGGAACTAATCGACGAACTTGGTCGTTTTGATCGATGAAATGACGCGCAAAGCGGCGCGAAACCGTCTATAAGCAACCGCGTGGCCCGAAAGGCCGGATGCCCATCAGGGGTCCGGTGAAGCGTGGTCGACACTGGAAAGGTTAGGGAACAAGTGACGAAGACGACAAAATCGACGGTCCCCGCGCTCGGCGGCGAGCAGGGGCTCAACCGCTATCTTGCGGAAATCAAGAAATATCCGGTGCTTACGGCGGAGCAGGAATACATGCTCGCCAAGCGCTATGCCGAACACGAAGACCCCGAGGCAGCCGCGCAGTTGGTTTCGAGCCACCTGCGACTCGTCGCCAAGATCGCGATGGGATATCGTGGCTATGGTCTGCCCGTCTCCGACCTGATTTCCGAAGGGAATGTCGGTCTGATGCAGGGCGTCAAGAAATTCGAACCCGATCGCGGCTTCCGCCTCGCGACCTACGCGATGTGGTGGATCAAGGCCTCGATCCAGGAATTCATCCTGCGCTCGTGGAGCCTCGTGAAGATGGGGACCACCGCGGCGCAGAAGAAGCTGTTCTTCAACCTTCGCCGGATGAAGAAGCAGCTCGAGGCCTACGAGGACACCGATCTCACTCCCGAGGACGTGACCAAGATCGCGACCGACCTCGGCGTGCCCGAGCAGGAAGTCGTCAACATGAACCGTCGGATGATGATGGGCGGCGACGGATCGCTCAACACGCCGATGCGCAATGGCGAGGACGGTTCGGGCGAGTGGCAGGACTGGCTGACCGATGATGGCCCGCTGCAGGACGAGATGGTGGCCGATGCCGAAGAGGCGGAAGTGCGCCACCAGATGCTGATCGAAGCGATGGATTCGCTCAACGATCGCGAGAAGCATATCCTCACCGAGAGGCGCCTGACCGAAAAGCCGCAGACGCTCGAGGAACTGAGCCAGGTCTACGATGTCAGCCGCGAACGCATCCGCCAGATCGAGGTGCGGGCGTGTGAAAAGCTGCAGAAGGCGATGCAGCGGATCGCCGGCGAAAGGCTCCTGCCTGGCGTCGCCTGATCACGGCTAAGATTTGAACAAGCAATGGTGAAAGGGGGCGGGCAACCGCCCCCTTTTTCATGCCCTCATTCTGCTGTGGTCGGGTCGATGACTGCGCGGACTTCCGAAACCGAATTGGCCGGAAATCCGGCTGTCTCCGCGTGATGCCTGATCTGATCGGCATCGTCCGCCCGATAGACACAATAGATCTTGTCATCGGTCACATAGGACTGAACCCACTGGATGTTCGGCCCCATGTCGCGCAGCACGCTGCACGATTGCTGCGATGCGCCCTTGAGCTCTTCTTGCGACAGTGAACCGGCCCCGGGCATTTCCCGTTCGATTACGAATTGCGGCATTGGCAATCTCCCCCACTGGCATTCCCCAGCGCAGAATAACCCAAGCCGGGTCAGTCGGTCGAACGGTTTTTGTCCGAAGACAGCGAGCCTATTCTGCCGGAGCGAGGTCCATCACCGCCGCGATCATCGCCCGCGTGCCCAGCGTCACGCTTTCACGCGGTTCGATCTTGAACAGCGGGGAATGGTGGCTCGGCACTGCCGGTCCGCCATTGGCGGCGGCGTCGAAGGCCGCCTGCGGGGTTCCGCCCACGGTGAAGTAATAGCCCGGCACGCCGAGGTCCTCCGCCACGAAATAGGAGAAATCCTCCGCGCCCATCCCCTGCTGCTCGAACGGCAGGACCGCGTCCTCGCCCAGTTCGCGCTGCATCACGGCGTTCAGCCGGCGAGCGAGCTGAGGGTCGTTATTGGTCACGGGTGTGCCTTCGCTCACCGTGACTTCGACCGGCATCGAATCGGGCAGGCCGTGCGCCTTGCCGATATTCACCGCGATCCGCTTGATCGCGGCGAGCAATTGCGCGCGGGTATCCTCGTCGTTTGCACGCACGGTCAATTGCAGATCGGCACGGTCGGATATGATGTTGTGCTTCGACCCGGAATGAAACGAGCCGACGGTAATGACGCCCGGCGACAAGGGCATGACTTCGCGGCTGACGATCGATTGCAGCGCGGTCACGATCTGCGAGGCGATATAGACCGGATCGCGCCCGGCATGGGGACTTGCCCCGTGTGCACCGATACCCGGGACCATGATGTCCACGCTGTCCGCGCTCGAATACTGGATGCGTTCCGAGGCCGAGACCTTCCCGGTCGGCACGACGGAGGAGACATGGAACGCGAGCGCGTAATCGGGCTTGCCGAACCTGTCATAGAGACCATCGGCCAGCATCGCCTTTGCCCCGCCCACGCGCTCCTCGGCGGGCTGGACCACGAACATGACGGTGCCCGACCACTGGTCCTTCATCGCCATCAGGCGGCGCGCGGTTCCGACCATCGAGGTGATGTGCACGTCGTGCCCGCAGGCATGCATGACCGGATATTCCTTGCCATCCATCGCGACCTGCGTCGCCTTGGACGCGTAATCGAGCTCTGATTTCTCCTCCACCGGGAGGCCGTCCATGTCGGCGCGCAGCATGATCAACGGCCCATCACCGTTTTTCAGCATCCCGACCACGCCGGTGCCGCCAACCTTCTCGGTCACCTCGAGCCCGGCAGCACGCAGTTCCTCGGCCATCCGGGCGGCGGTGGCGTGTTCGAGAAAAGACAGTTCTGGATTGCGATGGAAATGGACGAACAGGTCGGAAAGATGCGCGTCGTAATCGGCACTTACCGCCTGCGCGACTGCGCGGTCATCGGCGTGCGCCGGAAATGATGCGACGAGCGCGATCAGGGCAGCGGCGGTGGAAAATCTGGGCATGCGTCTCTCCTGGTTCCTTGCCGCCTGTAGAAGCACGCTATTGTGCGCCCCGCAAGCGGGCAGGTGATTGCACCCTCGGCCAAGCCCCGGTAGACGCAGCGCAACAATGCGCCGAACCCTCTCCTTCGCCACGCGTTTCCTCGCAAAGACGATCCTGTGGTTCGTCGGGCTCAGCCTGATTCTGGTGTTGCTCTTCAAGTGGGTTCCCGTCCCGGTAACCGCCACCATGATCATGGACGAAAAGGGCATCACCAAGGACTGGGAGAGCCTCGGCAATATCGACCGCGATCTGGTCGCTGCGGTGATCGCGGCGGAAGACGGGAAGTTTTGCGAGCACTGGGGCTTTGATACCGAGGCGATCGAGCAGGCAATGCGCGAGAACGCGCAAGGCGGGCGGATCCGGGGCGCATCGACGATCAGCCAGCAAACGGCAAAGAACGTCTTCCTGTGGCAGGGCGGCGGCTATGTGCGAAAGGGTTTCGAGGCCTGGTTCACCTTCCTGATTGAGGCGATCTGGGGCAAGCGCCGGATCATGGAAGTGTATCTCAACGTCGCGGAAACCGGGATCGGGACCTACGGCGCAGAGGCGGGAGCGCAGCGCTATTTCGGCAAGAGCGCCGCGCGCCTCACGGCTGACGAGGCGAGCCGGATGGCGGTGGCCCTGCCCAGCCCCAAGAAACGTTCGGTGGTCAATCCGCGCGGCTGGCTGGCGCGCCACGGCAATTCGGTCGAGCGGCGGATCAACGTCGTCAAGGGCGACAGGCTCGACGCCTGCATCTACGACTGATCGCCATGGTTGATTCGCACCTGCCTCGCCAGCATCCCTCGCACGCCCCGGGCCGCGGAGACGGAGACAGCGACTGCCACGGCCTGCACAGCCATCATGGTCACCATCATGCGCCCAGGGACTTCGGCCCGTCCTTCGCAATCGCGGTTGCGCTCAACAGCATCTTCGTGGTGGTCGAAGCAGGCTTCGGGTTTTTCTACGGATCGATGGCGCTGGTCGCCGATGCCGGACACAACCTGTCGGACGTGCTGGCGCTGCTGCTTGCCTGGGCGGCGAATATCGCAGCCAAGCGCCCGCCGTCCGAACGCTATACCTATGGCTTCAAAAGCTCGACCATCCTCGCCGCGCTCGCAAATGCGCTGCTCCTGGCGATCGCGATCGGCGCGATCCTGTTCGAAACCATCCAGCGCCTGTTCGAGCCGACCGAGCCTGCCGGCACGGTGATGGTCATCGTCGCGGGCATCGGGATCCTGATCAATGCCGGCACGGCCCTGCTGTTCGTGCGCGGCCAGGAAGATCTCAATATCCGCGGAGCCTATCTCCACATGGCGGCCGACGCTCTGGTGTCCGCCGGGGTCGTGGTGGCGGGTATCGCGATCATGTTCACCGGGGCATGGTGGATCGACCCGCTGACAAGCCTCGCGATCGTGGCGATGATCGCCTGGGGGACCTGGGGACTGGCGCGAGACAGCCTCGCAATGGGCTTGCATGCGGTGCCATCCGATATAGATCTGGGCGCTGTCCGCGCGCATCTCGCCGCGCTCGAGGGAGTAAGCGCCGTTCACGATCTTCACATCTGGCCGATGTCCACCACCGAGACCGCGCTGACCGCGCATCTCGTCATGCCGAGTGCGCCCGGATCGGACCAGTTCCTGCACGATGTCGCCCATTCGCTCGATGAAACCTTCGGGATCAATCACGCGACGATCCAGATCGAGCGCGGCGATCATGGTTCGGATTGCGAGACAGGTTGCTGATGGAAGACGCTCCGATCCCAGCCGAAACACAAGCCCGCGAAGCACTTCGTGCCGCGATGGCGCGTCTCGCCACAGGCGATGCGGCGGCGCTCGAAGAGGTATACAAGGCGACCCGCGTGAAGCTGTTTGGCATCTGCCTTCGTATCTTGAAGGACAGAAAGGAGGCGGAAGACGCGTTGCAGGACGTATTCGTGAATCTTTGGCAGCGGGCTGACCGTTACGATCCCGAGCGTGCGAGCCCGATTTCGTGGCTGGCGACGTTTGCGCGCAACCGCGCGATTGATCGGCTGCGCACCGGAAAGGTGCGTGGCGGAGCCGTGCCGGTCGAGGAAGCCGCGCCGCTTCCCGATTCCAATCCGCTTCCCGACCAGATCATGATCGACGGCGAACAAAAGGCACGTGTGCATACCTGCCTCAAAAAGCTCGACGACAATGCGCGCAAAAACATCCGTGCCGCCTTTTTCGACGGCAAGACCTACGGCCAGCTGGCCGAGAGTGCAGACGTCCCGCTGGGCACGATGAAAAGCTGGATACGCCGCGGCATGATAAAGCTGCGCGCCTGCCTGGAGGTGGGCGAATGACCGACGAGACCGAAATGGCCCGCGACGACGCGGTTCTCGCCGCCGAATACGTGGTCGGCCTGCTCGAAGGCGAGGACCTGCTGATCGCCAGAGGTCGCGCCGCGAACGACGAAGCTTTCCGCCAACTGGTCGCCGAATGGGAAGATCGCCTCGCCCCGCTTCTCGACGAGGTGGCCCCCGCAATCCCAGACGAACGCATCTGGGCCAATATCGAGGCGCAGATCGGTGCCCTGCGAGAGGCGCAAGCGAGCGCGCAAGCCGGTGAGGGCGAAGCGCCATCCAACGTCATCGACCTGACCGCGCGTCTGCGGCGCTGGCAGTGGACAGCCGGGATCACCTCGGCTGCGGCGGCAATCGCTATCGCCTATCTCGCGTTCTCTCCGGCACAACAGCCCGGCGCGATACCCGGCAACAGCGTTGAGGCACCGGGACCAATCGCCGCGGCCGATCCGCTGGTCGCACAGGTCCCCATCGGCGAAACGGGCCTGCGGCTCGACGTCACCTATATTCCCGAGAGCGACAGGATGCTGGTTGCAGCTATCGGGCTCGCCCCTGACGGAGTGCACGACCACGAACTCTGGCTCGTGCCAGGCGATGGCAGCGAGTTACGCTCGCTCGGCGTGGTGGCCCCCGGTGAAGTGCGCGCCATGACTCTCTCTGAGGAAACGACACGCTACATGGCCGATGGCGCGCAGTTGCTGCTGACCCGCGAGCCCCTGGGTGGCAAACCGGCGGACAAGGATGCCGGCCCCGTCGTTGCCGAAGGTGCCTTCAAGCAGGTCTGATCGCCACTCGGTTCGGCTCGGCAGCCGCTACCGCCCCCGTTAATTTTCGAAAACGCAAATTTCTTTGCATCCGCGGCGCAAGTCGCTGCGTAACTTTGCGTGCAACGGACGGGAAGACTTGCACGAAAAAGGAAATGACCATGCGTGTTACCTCCAAGACCATCAAGACAGCTTTTGCTGCCCTCGCCACCACCACCGGCCTCGCTCTTGCTGCGACCGCCCCGGCGGCAGCGCACGATCACATGAGCGCGAAGAAGCAGCAGCCCAACATCGTCGAGACAGCGATGAGCACCGGGATGCACGAAACGCTCGTCACCGCGGTCAAGGCCGCCGGCCTGGTGGAAACGCTTTCGAGCCCGGGGCCCTTCACGATCTTCGCCCCGACTGATTCCGCGTTCTCCAAGCTGCCCGATGGAACGGTCGCGATGCTGGTAAAGCCGGAGAACAAGGGGACGCTGACCAATATCCTCACCTACCACGCGGTCGCTGGGAAGGTGACCAGTTCTGACCTTGTCGGCCTCATCCAGAATCAGGGCGGATCGGCCACGATCGACACCGTGGCCGGCGCCAAGCTCACCGCACGGATCAAGGGCGACATGATCGTCATCACCGATGCCGCGGGCCGCGAAAGCATGGTCACCAAGGCCGACGTCAAGACGTCGAATGGCGTGATCCATGTCACCGACGGAGTGTTCCTCCCCGCATGATTTGAAGGGGTTCTACCCATCCCCTTCGGCATCGCTCCCTGTTCCCCGACAACCCCACCGGAGCGATGCACACACGACCCCGCTCGGCCCAATCCTCCTGGCCGGGCGGGGTTTTTTGTCCTCATGTAAGCCGTTTGCGAAATCAGCCCTGCGAGCGCGCCCAGCGATCCTGCAACCACAGGACAAGTGCCTGCGCGCCGAGCAATGTCAGGCACAACGCGAGCGTTCCGACGAACGAGTCACCATTCTGCAATTCGGGTGGAACAGCGGCGATAGCGAACACAATCACCACCAGCATCACCGAGATTGTCACCGGCAACAGCCAGGCCATCAGCCTGCGCGAGGCAAAACGCGTCGGTCTGCCGCGAAAATCGTAATGCGCAGGGAGCGTATCGAACCGGCGATTGCGGCGATCGGTCCAGACCGCGGTGATCAGGAGCGCAGAGACGGTCAGCAGGAGGAGGCCCAGCTCACCGTCACTCGCCATTGATCAGGCCGCTTCTTCCTTCGCCTCGTCGCCTGCGCTGCCGCCGTGGACCCGGATCGGATCCTTCTTCCCGGCCACAACCTCGTCATCGATGACGATTTCCGACACGTTCTTCATATCGGGAAGTTCGAACATCGTATCGAGCAGGATGCCCTCGACGATCGAGCGCAGGCCGCGTGCGCCGGTCTTGCGCTTGATCGCGCGTTCGGCGATCGCCCGCATCGCTTCCTCGGTGAAGGTGAGTTCCACATCCTCGAGTTCGAAGAGCTTGTGATACTGCTTGACCAGCGCGTTCTTCGGCTCCTTGAGGATCGTGACCAGCGCATCGACATCGAGGTCGTGCAGCGTCGCGATGACCGGCAGACGACCGACGAATTCGGGGATCAGGCCGAATTTCAGCAGGTCTTCGGGTTCGCTCTTCTCGAGCAACTCGCCGACCTTGCGCTTGTCCGGATCGGCGACATGCGCGCCAAAGCCGATGCTGCGTTTCTGCAGCCTGTCGGCGATGATCTTGTCGAGACCGGCAAACGCGCCGCCGCAGATGAACAGGATGTTGGTCGTGTCGACCTGGAGAAATTCCTGCTGCGGATGCTTGCGCCCGCCCTGCGGCGGAACGCTGGCGGTTGTGCCTTCCATCAGCTTGAGCAGTGCCTGCTGCACGCCCTCGCCCGAAACGTCGCGGGTGATAGAGGGATTTTCCGCCTTGCGGGTGATCTTGTCGATCTCGTCGATATAGACGATTCCGTGCTGCGCCTTCTCGACATTGTAATCGGAAGCCTGGAGCAGCTTGAGAATGATGTTCTCGACATCCTCGCCGACATAGCCGGCCTCGGTCAGAGTCGTGGCATCCGCCATCGTGAAGGGAACATCGAAGGTGCGGGCAAGCGTCTGCGCCAGCAGCGTCTTGCCGGTCCCGGTGGGGCCGACGAGCAGGATGTTCGACTTCGCCAGTTCGACATCGCCTGCCTTGCCGGAATGCTTGAGCCGCTTGTAGTGATTGTGAACCGCGACCGAGAGGTTCCGCTTCGCGCTGTTCTGACCGATCACGTAATCGTTCAGCGTCTCGAAGATCTCGCGCGGCGTGGGAACCTCGCCTTCCTTCTTGCCGGCGATCCCGGCCTTGGTTTCCTCGCGGATGATGTCGTTGCACAATTCGACGCATTCATCGCAGATGAAAACGGTCGGGCCGGCAATGAGCTTGCGAACCTCGTGCTGCGACTTCCCACAGAAGCTGCAGTAGAGGGTGCTTTTGCTGTCAGATCCGCTCAATTTGGTCATCCTGTATTCCTCGAATCCCCTAGAGGTTGCGGGCGCTGCCCGCCCGGGGATTCGCCAAGTGTATCTCCGACGCCCGACGAATCAACACATCGGGGTCCATTTTAGGTCCGCACAGGTGACTAAAACCTGACAATCGCGGACCGAATTTCCCTGAAACCTTCGCGCTGTCCCGCATGGGAGCAATAGCGCGGAGAGGGGTAAAGCGATTATTCGGGCGCGCCGCCCGAACCTTCCTCGCCGTCCTTTTCTTCCGATTCGGGACGGGTTTCGAAGACCTTGTCGACGATTCCGAACTTTTTCGCCTCCTCGGCCTCGAGGAAGGTATCGCGGTCCATCGCCTTCTCGATCTCGTCGAGGCTCTGGCCGGTATATTTCACGTATAGATCGTTCATCCGGCTCTTGATACGCAGGATTTCACGAGCCTGGATTTCGATGTCGGAGGCCATGCCGCGCGCTCCGCCCGAAGGCTGGTGGACCATGATCCGCGCATTGGGAAGCGCAACCCGCATTCCCGGCTCGCCGGCGGCCAGCAGGAAACTGCCCATGCTTGCCGCCTGGCCCATGCACACGGTCGATACGCGCGGCTTGATGTATTGCATCGTGTCGTGGATTGCCATCCCTGCGGTCACTACGCCGCCGGGCGAATTGATATACATGCTGATCGGCTTGGACGGGTTCTCGCTTTCGAGGAACAACAGCTGCGCAGTGATGAGCGAAGCCATGCCGTCCTCGACCTGACCGGTGACGAAGACAATGCGTTCGCGCAGCAGCCGGCTGAAAATATCGAAGCTGCGTTCGCCGCGGCTGGTCTGTTCGACGACCACCGGCACCAGCGCGCCGGTTACCGGATCGCGCGTGAACTGGCCCTGGGTGCCAAAGGTTTCGCCGGAATTGCCGAGCAGATCGATCATCGTGAATAGTCCTCGCCTTTACGTTTGGTCGCCTATGTCGGACGGGGC